>CAYUVJ010000363.1:0-3071 GCA_964447955.1 uncultured Gemmatimonadota bacterium | reverse complement strand
CCCGGGCCTGTTGGCGTTCGATCGGCTGGCCTTCGTTGAGGATCATCAGCCGCTCCACCACGTTCTGCAGTTCCCGCACGTTGCCGGGCCAGTCGTAGCGTGCCAGCACCTCCAGTGCCCCCGGGGTCAGGGTCACCGGCCGGCGGTTGTTGCGCCGGGCGAACTGTTCGATGAAGCTCTCGGCCAGACCCGGCAGGTCGAAGCGCCTCTCCCGCAGCGGGGAGGCGTGCAGCGGGAGGACGTTGAGCCGGTAATAAAGGTCTTCACGGAACCGGCCGGCGGTGATGAGGTCCTCGAGCGACCGGTTGGTCGCGGCGATGACCCGCACATCCACCCGGATGACCTGTTCCCCGCCGACCCGCTGGATCTCCCCCTCCTGCAGGACCCGCAGCAGGCGGGCCTGTACATCGAGACTCGTGTCGGCCACCTCGTCCAGGAAGATACTGCCGCCGTCGGCCTGCTCGAAGCGGCCCTGGTGGCGCCCCACCGCTCCGGTGAACGCGCCCTTCTCATGGCCGAAGAGTTCCGATTCGATCAGTTCACCCGGGATGGCCGCGCAGTTGACCTTCACGAAAGGACCGTCCACCCGCTCGCTCCAGGAGTGCACGGCTCGGGCGACGAGTTCCTTGCCGGTCCCGCTCTCACCGGTGATGAGCACCGTCGCCTGGGTCGGTGCCACCTTACGGATCCGATCCCGCAACCGCTGCATGACCGGCGACTCCCCGACCATGACGCGGCCGGGATCGCTCTCCGCCCTCAGATTGGCGTTCTCCCGCTGCAGCCGGGCCATCTCGACCGCAGCGGCCGACTCGGCCACCACCCGTTCGGGCTGCAGGGGTTTTTCCAGGAAGGTCATCGCCCCGAGTCGGGTGGCCCGCACGGCCAGTTCCAGGTCGGCGTTGCCCGACATCATGATCACTGGATGCCGATATCCCTGCTCCCGCAGCCGGGCCAGGGTCTCCAGGCCGTCGATCCCCTCCAGATAGACGTCCAGCAAGACCGCGTCGGGATCGATCTCGTCCAGTCGCCGCAGAGCCTCTTCCCCCGAGGCTGCCGTCTCGACCCGGTAGCCTTCGTCCTCGAGGAGTCCTCCCAGACTCGTCCGGATACCGGCCTCGTCGTCCACGATCAGGATGCGTCCGTTCACTTAATGCTCCGTCTGCTTAACCGGGATGTGGAGACGGAGCACCGCGCCTCGTCCCCGGCCTTCGCTCTGGGCTTCGATCCGCCAGTTGTGGTCGCCCACCACTCGCGAGACCACCGAGAGCCCCAGACCGGTGCCCCTCTCCTTGGTGGTGAAATCCGGGTGGAAGAGCCGACTGGCCACGTCGGGTTCGAACCCCACTCCGTCGTCCTGTACTTCCAGGAGCAGTCCCCCCTCGATCTCCTCGAGTCGGAGACGGACCTTGCCGCCCCCCGCTTCTTCCACCGACTCCTGGGCGTTCTTGATCAGGTTGATAAGGGCCCGCTTGACCAGTTCGGGGTCCATCTCCAGCGGGGGGATGTGTCCCTTTATCCGCAGGTCGATCCGGTTCGCCGTCGGACCCTGCTGGAAGAGGGCAACGGCCCCCCTCAGTATTTCCTCCAGGTCGGCTTCCCGCATCGCCGGCTGGGGGAGCTGGGCATAGTCACTGAAGGACGCGGCCATGCGTCGCAGTGCCTCGACCTCCTCGTTCATCGTCCGCAGCGATTCCTGGAGGGCGGGATCGGACTCCCAGATCCCTTCCTTCTGGAGCCGTCCCCGGATCCGATGCAGACCGATCTGGATCGGCGTGAGCGGGTTCTTGATCTCATGGGCGATCCGGCGGGCCACATCGCGCCAGGCGGCTTGTTTCTCGGCCAGCACGATCTGATCCCGGGCCTCGCGCAGCTGACCGGTCATCGCGTTGAAGGAGGAGACCAGGACCCCGATCTCGTCGTGGGCCCGGATGTCCACCCGGGCCGTCAGGTCACCATCTGCTACCCGTTCCATCCCTTCGGCCAGTTCCAGAACCGGCCCGCTGACCCCGCTGGCCAGGAAACGGCTGACCACGAAGGCGATCACGGTGAGCACGACCAGCCAGAGACTGGCCAGGGTCCAGAGGAATTCCTGGGTCGCCCGGCCGCCGAGTCCGGTGATGCGCCGGAAGTTCCGGAGTCCCCGGTCGATGGCGAAACGGGCTTCCACGACCCCCGGGGACACCCATATCCCGGCCCCTTCCAGCCGGTCGCTGCCGGGGCGACGCAGCAGCGCCATGTAGACCCCCTGGCCCTCATGGTGGAAGAGGACCCGCTCCTCACTGGTGAAGAAAGCATCGTCCAGGGCCTCCGGCTGGTCGGTCCGCGGGTCGGGCACGGCATCGGAGAGGGAGTCGCGTTCGACCCCGGCGGGAGCCCGCAACAGGCGCAGGTCCGCGGCCTGCCAGCGACCATCCTCCCCCCGCTGGAAATCGATGGTCAGGTCGGGACCGGTCGAGGGTGATTGCGCGGTCCCCTGCAGGGTGGACTCCACCCAGTCACGCAGCCGGAGCTCCTCGTCGGTGATGTTCTGGCGCACCATCTCCAGCCCTTGCTCCAGGGCATCGTCCACCGGAAGGGCCACCAGCAGGGCCCGGATCTGGTCGACCATCGAGCCGGCGATGTAGACCAGGGGTACAGTCGGAACCATGAGGAATAGGAAGAGGATGAGCGTGAGCTTCAGCTGGAACCGGCTGTGGCGCAGGGGGTGCCGCCAGCGATAGACCAGGATGGCCGTGACCACGATGGTCAGGAAGACGACCCAGACCAGGAAGATCGCGACCGGCGGGAGGGTGCTCTCGGTCACGGCTCAGCGTTCGGGAAGGTCGTTGGGGCGAAAGGTAGGGCCGGTGCCCTGGAGCTGTTTCTCCCCGAACCCGGCCGCGCTCATCAGCATCCGGGCCAGTCGGGACCCGACTCCCTGGTGCCGCTCTTCCCGCTCCCGGGGGGGTTCCCCCCCCTCCACCCAGGTCCGCAGTTCGTTCAGGCTCTCCAGCGACATGGGCTGGAAGGCGCAGCGGATCACCAGATAGTACTCAGCCTCGCGATCGAGCCGCTCCAGGGAGCAGACCGGG
>CAYUVJ010000362.1:0-3082 GCA_964447955.1 uncultured Gemmatimonadota bacterium | reverse complement strand
TCGACCGCCGGGCAGCGGGGAGAGGCCGGTCACAGCCACTACGCAGCCAGTAAAGGGGGGGTCCAGAGCCTGACCAAGTCGCTGGCGGTGGAACTGGCCCCGGACGGGATCACCGTCAACGCCGTCGCTCCAGGCTGGGTGCACACCGACATGGTCACCGTCGAACTGACCCCCGAGGAGTACGAGGCCGCCTGCCGGGACATCCCGCGCGGGAGGATGGCCAGTCCCGAGGATATCGCCGGGCCGGTGCTCTTCCTGGCCAGCAACCTGGCTGCCCATATCACCGGGGAGATCCTCAACGTCAACGGCGGGTCGGTGCTCTGCGGTTGAGACCTGCGAGGGGCGAGAAAGCCGTCAGGCCGCCTCTTCCCGGCGGCAGACGGTACAGCGGTTACGGCCATCCCGCTTGCTGATATACATTGCGTCATCGGCTCGTTTGACCAGTTCCTCGTGACGGTCCGCGTGATGAGGAGCCGTACAGATCCCCACACTGACGGTCAGGGGCGGGGTGCCCTCCCCTCCCCGCAGGCCGCTTTCTGCGATCGTCAACCGGATCCGTTCGGCCACCTCGAGCGCTGTGCTCTCATGACAGAGCGGCAGGATGACCGCGAACTCCTCCCCCCCGTAGCGTGCCACCACGTCGGTCTCCCGGACCGATTCGATGATCTTCTCGGCAATCACCTTGAGGGCCTGGTCACCGGCCAGATGGCCGGCAGTGTCGTTGAAATCCTTGAAGAAGTCGATGTCGATCATGATCAGGGAGAGCGGGTAGGCGTACCGGATACTGCGCTTGAACTCCGCCTCCAGCCGCCGGAAGAACTCCCGGTGGTTGTAAAGCCCGGTCAGCCCGTCGGTGACGGCCATGGTAGCGACCTGCTGATAGAGCAGGACCCGGGAAAGCATCTGGGCGATCTGGGCGGCTACGATCTCGGCCACCCGCCGCTCCTCTGACGGAAAGGCACCCAGAGAGGAACTCTCCAGGTTGAGCACACCCATCACCCGGTCCTGGGCGAGCAGGGGGACGGCCAACTCGCTGCGGATGCGCGGATCGGCCGGAACATAGCGGGGATCACGGGTCACGTCCGGCGCGTACTGGACCTCCCCGGTCTCGGCCGCCACCCCGGTCAGTCCCTTACCCAGTTCAAGTTTCAACTCGGAGATCTCGGTGTCCGATTCCCCGTCGGCGGCTTTGACCGTGAGGGCGCTGCTCTCCGGGTCTCGGATGAGTACCCCGACCGCGGTGACCTGGAAGGCCTCACGCATCTCTTTGACCAGGGTAGTGAAGAGCTCGTCCATATCCTCGCTGCCGGCCAAAATCCGGGTGACCCGGTTGAGCAGTTCGAGTTCCTTCAGCCGACTGCGGGCCTCGTCGAAGGAGAGCGCATGCTGGAGGGTGGTGCCGAGCTGGGCTGAGATGATGGCCGCCAGGCGGAGGTCGGCTTCGTCGAAGCCGGCCAGTTCGTCGGACTCGAAGTTGAGTACGCCGATGACTCGGTCCCCACTGCGGACCGGGACCGCCATCTCGCTTCGCACCGACGGATCACCCTCGATATAACCCTCTTCCTGGGTGACATCGCCCACCAGGAGCGGATGTCCGGAGGCGAAGGCCCGCCCGGTGATCCCCTCGCCAGGACGGATACGGAAGCGGCCGATCTCCTCCAAGGAGACTCCGGCCGCAGCCCGGAACTCGAGCAGGTCGGTGGCGGGATCGTGGATCATGACATAGCCGAGGCGGGCCTGGAAGGCGCGGGTCAGGGCTTCGACCAATCGGCGCAGACGCTCCTCGAGACCCTCGTCGGATTGCAGGATCCGGCTCAAGTCGTGCAGCAGCAGGAAGCGGTCGACCTGACTGCGCAGCTCCCGGCGGAGCAGCGAGGCGTTCCACGCCCGACCTAGGGCTTCCCCCAGCAGGTCGAGCAGTTCCACCGCCCGGACGGCCAGGGTGGGAGCCGAAGGGAGCAGCACCAGGAGCACCCCGTGCGGTCGTTCCAGGGACCCGACCCGGATCCCGATCACACAGTCGGCCTCGAGCTGACCGACCAGGCCGGCCGGCAGCTCCTGGGCCAGGGTCGGCCCTTCGAGGAGCTGGGGACCGGATCCCTGGCGGACGGCATCCAGGAACCCGCCGTCGGCCGCCACCTCCAGGCCGACCTGCCGGGCCAGCTTCCCGGTGGCGGCCTCCAGACGCAGTCGGTCACTGCGGGGATCCCAGCTCCACCACAGTACCGCGGCGGCGCCGAGCAGGTGGGCCACATCCTCGACGTATCCCTCAACGACGTCCCAGGCATCCTCGGCCCCGTGCAGCCGACCGAGGGCCTGGAGCAGGCGGGCGGTGAAATCGCGAGTGTCGCTGTCGGTCGAATGTGCCATCACACAACCACTTAGAGGGTTCTGAGCCGCTCCTACGATAACCACTGTCGGGATGGGCGGAAAGCCCGGAAACGATCACCATCCAGGCCTTGCCGCTCCCCTCCCGCCCCTCTATACTGCCGCCACATGTCCGAGACCAGGGAAACCGCACCTTTCTTCCTGCCGGTCGTGGCGCGCGTCGGAGCCCGGACGCGGCGCCGCCTCCAGCGGATGTCCGACAAGCTGCGCTTCGCCATCCAGTCCGCCGGAGTGCTCTTCCGACTGCGCTCCCTGGGAATCGGATACACTTGGCGGGTCATCCTGAGTCAGTTGAAATTCACCGGGGTCCATGCCCTCCCCTTCCTCTCCTTCGTCTCGGCGGTGATCAGCTTCCTGATGGTCATCCAGGTGCTCAACCAGGCCAGTAAGGTCGGTTTCGAAGCCATCATCGGGACGGTCTTCGTGGCCGGTCTGATCCGAGAACTGGGGCCGCTGCTGACGGCGGTGGTGGTCATCGGTCGTTCCGGGACGGCCATCGCCGCCGAGCTGGGTACCAACAGGGTCATGGAGGAGATCCCGGCGCTGGAGGCGATGGGCATCGATCCCCTGCACTATGTGGTCTTCCCCCGCCTGGTGGGGGTCACCCTGGCCACCATGTGTCTGGTGGTCTACTTCGACGCCATCGCTCTCTTCTTCGGCTGGATCGCGGCCTCCCTGACCACCGGGATGACCG
>CAYUVJ010000361.1:0-3086 GCA_964447955.1 uncultured Gemmatimonadota bacterium | reverse complement strand
CGCGTCCAGGCGTCGTAGCGCAGGCTGTGCAGACGGTCGAGCGTCTCGTGCTTGGGGGCGATGGCCTGGGCTATGATGAACTCCGCCCGGACGCCCACATGGGCCCGCACGACCAGGGGGGGCATCTCGATGACCGAGGGTTCGAGCGCCACATCCAGGACCTGGGGAGCGCTCCCCAGGGCGACCCGCAGGGTATCCGAGTGGTAGCCCATATGGGAGAAGACCAGCCGGCGCACCCCGGAGACCAGGTTCAGCAGGTAGGCCCCCTCGCTGTTGGTGATGGTGCCGAGCTGGCTCTCGAGGACCCGGATGTTGCAGAAGGGAAGGGACTCACCGGTCGCGGCATCCCGGACCGTCCCGGTGAGCCGGCTGACCGGCTGGGCCGAGGCCGGTCCGGCCAGGAGCGCGGTCAGCAGGCCGGCGGTCAGCAGGCCGGCGGTGCGCCAGCGCGCCCTCCGGCATCCGGTGGATGCGGGACGCAGCCGGCGGGGGAACACCTCAGGTCGATGGCGGGCCGGGGAAGGCATGGGGACATGTTCATCCCCCGGCCCGGATGTATGCAACGGCTCAATCAGGTCCGGTGTACTTCCCGATGAACAGGATGGTCCCGCTCAGCCGCTCCCGCAGGACGAAGACGAAGGGGCGGTCCACCACCATGTAGATACCTCCACCGGGCCCGACCGAGGTAGTAAAGGACACCTCGACCGCGGTGACCGCCGCTGCCTCGGTCCCCTCCTCGTCCACTTCCACGAAGGTCTTGTGGAGCACCCGGGAGATGAACAGGTCCCACGGCTCGGTGATCATACGGCTGAAGTCGGCGGTCCCCGCATCGAAGGCGATGCCCATGCCCAGGGCGCTGAGCACCTCGCTCAGTTCGATCTCGTACTCCAGCCGGAACTTGGGCAGCTGCAGCAGCTTGACCGGGGTCTCGGTGAAGGCATTCAGCAGGGTCGACCAGAATCCGGCGTCCAGACCTGTGATGAAGGTGTCCAGGTCCTCACCGGATTGGGGCAGCAGCACCGTCATGCTGTAGAAGCCGTCCCCGTAGGGCAGGTCGACCGCCTGGAAGCTCTCGTCGCTGTAGTAGGGCAGGTCGGCCTCCAGCCGCATCGCCGGGACCTCCACTTCTTCGCCGCCGGTCAGGTAGAAGGGCCGGTCGGCCGTCTGGTCGGCGTCGAAGCGCCAGGTCCAGTCGCCGTTGAAGTAGATGGCGTTGATCAGGTACATGACCACCAGCGGGTCGATCGGTCCGCTCAGGATCTCCTCGATCTTGCCGTGGGTCTTCGCATCCACCCAGCCGTTGATGGTGGGGACGGCCTCCGGACTGGAGAAATCGAGTTCCTGCACCACCGCGTCGAAGAAGGACTCGTTGAGCCCCACAAAGGCCGGGTCGATGGGCAGCCCCTCCCGGTACCAGATCGAGTTGGCGATCTCGAAGACCACCTTGTCGTCCAGCCCGGTCAGCAGGTCGATCAGGCTGCGGTAGGCGGCGTTGATCTCGGCCTCGGTCAATCCGGCCAGCTCCAGAGTCTGTTCCATGGCCGTCCGGGTCGCCCCCTCGGCCCCGTTCAGGGTCATCCCCAGGGCCATCGAGACGCTCAGGGGGGAGAGGAAGACGTTCTGCCCCCCCTCGGCGGCGCTGACCGCCCGGAAGAGCGAGAGTCCGAACAGATTGCCCGAGGTGATCAGTCCCTCCTCCTGGGTGGTGAGGCTCCGGGGCAGGACCGGCTCCACCGGCTCGGTCGGCCCCGAAGTGCAGGCGGCCAGGGTCAGCGCGAGCAGCAGGGCGGCCAGGGCGGGCTGCGCGGGCCGGATGGGTTTCGTCGGATTCATCGGTATCATGGTTCCCACTCCTTAGACGGGATCCCGGTTGTCACCCCCTCCCGTCAGGGGGACGCGTTCAGACGGACGGGTCCAGCATCAACCCGAGGAAGAGGATCGTCCCCGAGAGCCGTTCCCGCAGGACGAAGACGAACGGGCGGTCGATAAGGACCGCATCAATGCCCCGCGCCATCACGACGCTGGTCACCGCAGCCGCCTCGGTCCCCTCTTCGTTCACGTCCACGAAGGTCTTGTGCTTGACCTCGTCGATCCACAGGCCGCCCGACCCGTCGGCGGTCATGCGGGTGAAGTCGGCCTCGCTACCGAACGCGGCCGCCATTCCCAACGCTTCCAGGACTCCGTTCAATATGATCTCACACTCCAGACGGAACTTGGGGAGGGTCAACCAGTCGAGAGAGGCCTCGCTCATACCCCCCAGGATCTCTTCCCACCGGGACCGATCCAGATCCTCGATCCATTCGTAGATTGCTGCGGCGTCGCGGGGCATGAGGACCGTCATACTGTAGGCCCCGTCCCCGTAGGGCAGATCGACCGCCTCGATCTCCTCATCCTGATAGCGCGCGACCTGGACGGGTGCGATCCGCATGGTCGGTACCTCGGGCGTTCGACCGTCCATGAGATGGAAGACGCGGGGTGCCGTCTCCTCTGGATCGAACCGGTACGTCCAGTCCCCTTTGAAGTACACAGCGTTGATGAGGAACATCACGACACCAGGGTCGATCGGCCGGGTCACGATCTGATCGATCTTCCCATGGGTCTTCGCATCCACCCAGGCGTCGATGACATCGGCGGCACCCGGGTCCGAGAAGTCGAGTGCCTGAACCACGGCGTCGAACCAGGTCAGGTTCAGCGCGATGAAGTCGGATGAGATCGGGAATCCCTCCCGGTACCAGATCGAGTTGGCGATCTCGAAGACCACCTTGTCGTCCAGGCCGGTCAGCAGGTCGATCAGACTGCGGTAGGCGTGGTTGATCTGCTCCTCGGTCAGCCCGGCCAGTTCCAGGGCCTGCTCCATCCCGCTGCGGGTCTCTCCGGCCGCCCCGTTCAGGGTCATCCCCATGGCCATGGAGACACTGAGCGGGGAGAGGAAGAGGTTCTTCCCCTCCTGGGCCGCGCTGACGGCTCGGAAGAGCTTGAGACCGAAGAGATTCCCCGAGGTGACGAGCTCCTGCTCCTGGGCGGTCAGGGCGCGAGGGGGGACGGGCTCGCCGGATTCGCTCGGGCCGGAGGTGCAGGCGGCCAGG
>CAYUVJ010000360.1:2728-3088 GCA_964447955.1 uncultured Gemmatimonadota bacterium | reverse complement strand
CCGACCAGGATTACAAGTCGGCGGCCGAACTCATCCGGATGCTGGTCGACATCGCCTCCAAGGGAGGCAACTATCTGCTCAACGTCGGCCCGACCGCCGCCGGGGAGTTCCCGCCCGAGGCGCTCGAGCGGATGGCCGCCATCGGGGACTGGATGGAAGTCAACGGCGAGAGCATCTACGGCACTTCGGCCAGCCCCTTCGCCGGGCTCCCCTGGGGGCGCAGCACCCTGGTGCGGGACGGTCGGCGCAGCCGGCTCTATCTGCAGGTCTTCGACTGGCCCACCGATGGCCGACTGGTGGTTCCGGGCATCGGCAACGAACCCCTGCGGAGCCGGCTGTTGGACGGCGGCCGTCGTCTGG
>CAYUVJ010000360.1:0-2718 GCA_964447955.1 uncultured Gemmatimonadota bacterium | reverse complement strand
CCCGCCCGAAGCACCCGACCCCGTCTGTTCTGTGGTCGTCCTCGAGGTCCAGGGGGAACCGGTGGTCTATACGCCGCCGCGCATCGAGGCCGAAGCGGACATCTTCATCCGACCGCTGGAGGTCCGGATCGGGAAGGGGTCGGAAGCGCTTGAGGTGCGCTACACCCTCGACGGATCCCATCCGGGCCCGGACAGCCCCGTCTACGAGGCGTCTTTCGAAGTGGCCGAGACTACCACCGTCCGCGCCCGTTCCTTCCACCAGGGGCAGCCGGTCACACCGGTCGTGGAGCGTACCCTGTCCCGGGCTGTGCCGGCGCCGTCTCAGAGCGTCCATGGGCTGCAGCCGGGCCTGCGGCGGCTCCGCTATCGGGGGGACTGGGAATCCCTGCCCGACTTCGGCCGTATGGGTTCGGCCGACCGCACTCCGGTCATGGGGATCCGGCTGCCCGAAGAGGTCGGAGAGCGGGTCGGATTGCGTTTCGAGGGTTTCCTGGACGTCCCGGAGAGCGACGTCTACCGATTCGTCCTGACCAGTGACGACGGCTCCCACCTGCTCATCGACAGCTCGCTGGTGGTGGACAACGACGGTCTGCACGGCCCCCTGACCCGGGACGGCTTCATCGCCCTGGCCGCGGGGCGCCATCGGCTGACGGTCGATTGGTTCAACCGGACGGGCGGGGCCGAACTCGACCTGCGCTGGGCGCCGCTGGGCGGGGATCCAGCGCCGATCTCCCCGCTGGCTCTGCAGCGTCGTCCATGAAAGAGTGTCGCCCGACTCGATTCGGTGTGAACACATCCCGGATGGTGTGCATCCAACCCTGTGAGAGGGATGACCTTCCGCCGAGTGGAGTACGAAGCATGCCTAAACATCGATATCTGAGATTTTCGATCCCGATCCTCGCCCTCATCCTGTGGACCGGTGTCGGCTGTGCATCGGGTCCCGGTGGACGGGGTGGCCGAGGGGCGCCCCCGGAAGGCATTCGGGACCGCCAGGTCGGGGCCGACTCCCTGCGTGCCCAGATGGCCGAGCCGGTCCGGGTCCGGCGCCCGGCGGCCGACCTGGCCGAATCGCTGGTCCGGGCCCGCCGGGAGAACCGGCGGATCCTGATCGTCTGGAACGACGCTCCAAGCGAGCGGGGAGAGGAACTGCGGCACCTTCTGCTGGAGGACTCCTCACTGGCCGGCAAGGTCCGCTGGGAGTACGAACTGGTCTGGGCTGACCTGGACAGCCTCGATCGAGACCCTGGTCTGCGCCGGTACTTCGAAGCGGAACCCTCCTTCGACGATGGGGTACTGCCCCGGATGACGGTGCTGGACGGGGAAGGGGCGTTCGTGGCCCGCGGGCATCTGGCTCCCATGTCTTCCCGAGACGAGGACGGGCCCGACCTGGATGCCGACCGACGTCAGGTCTTCGCCTTCCTGCTGGACCATCAGACCCCCTGGCCCGATGACGTGGCCGGATTGGATGCCGCCCGGTCCGAGGCCAAACGCACCGACCGGCTGGTCTTCGTCTACTTCACCGAGCCGCTCTGTGACTGGTGTGAGTTCCTGGCCGGGTGGATCGAACGTCCGGCTGTCGCCCCGGTATGGGACCGGGTCTTCGTCACCTTCCGGGTGGATATCGGACGCAGCGCCAACGGTGACGTCCTCTGGCAGCAGCATGCCGGTCGGGCGGGCGGCCGTCGCGGCACCTTCGGGATCGGCCTGCCCTGGTTCGTCATCACGCGGCCGAGCGGCCGGGTGGTGGGCGACTCCAACCTGATGCCCGAGGACCAGAACGTCGGGTTCCCCTGGACCGACGAGGAGGTCGTCGCCTTCGCGGACTTCCTCAGCCGACGGATCAAACAGATCACCGATGAGGAACGGATAGCCCTCATGACCGACCTGAGGATTCTGCACGAGGAGATGCGGGCCCGTGGTGAGGCCCCCCCCGAGGAGCTTCAGGGGCCCGGCCGGCCGCCCGGTCGAGGGCGACCGATCCCGCCCGAGGGCCGGTTTGCTCCGTAACGAGGGGGAGCCCCTCACCCGGGTCGTGGTCACGGAGCCCGGGTCCGCCTTCGGCCGAGTGACGGATCCGGCCGTCCACGGCATGCTCGGTGTCCCCGGCCTGGAGCGGGCTCGCCGTCAGCACGAGACGCTGTGCGCGGTGCTCGGTCGCCAGGGGGCCGAAGTGGTCGTCCTGACCGAACCGTCCGACCTGCCCAACGCCGTCTTCGCCCGCGACAGTTCACTGGTCACTCCCATGGGGCACATCCACCTGCGGATGGGACTGCCCAGCCGACGCGGTGAAGCAGTCTGGATGTCACAGGAGCTCGACCGGCTCAGTGCGCCTCTGGTCGGCGAGATCGAGGAACCCGGTACGGTCGAGGGAGGCGATGTGATCCTGATGGGCGATGTGGCCTTCGTCGGTTCCTCCTCACGCACCAACGAGGAGGGGCTGCGGCAGCTCAACGGTATCCTGGCGGCGCAGGGCTACGAAGTGCGGCTCGCGCCGGTAAGTGACCGCTACATGCACATCGGAGGCCTGATGAGCGCCCTCGGCCCCCGCCGGGTGCTGCGCTGCCGCGGACTCTTTTCCGAAGACTTCTTCGACGGCTTCGAGACGGTCGACATCGACTGGTACGCCCCGTCGTGTGCCAACGTCATCTGCCTGCGTCCCGATGAGGTGGTCGCCGACGCATCGGAGAGCGGACCCACCATCGAGGTGCTGGAGCAGTC
>CAYUVJ010000359.1:0-3089 GCA_964447955.1 uncultured Gemmatimonadota bacterium | reverse complement strand
CCGTCTTGCTGTTCGGGCTCGTCCCCGCCCTCTCCCTGGCTGGGTCAGGAGAACAGCGCGTGCTGCGCGAAGAGGGACTCGGGGCCAGTGAAGGGCGGCGGCGGCGGGGGCTGCGGGAAGCCCTGGTCGTGGCCGAGGTCGCCCTGGCCTGCGTGCTCCTGGTCGGCGCCGGCCTGCTCCTGCGCAGCTTCGTGACCGTGCTGGACGTCGACCTGGGGTTCCAGCCCGAGGGGGCCACCGCCTGGCGGATCGAGACGACCCGTTCGTTCGTCGATGCCGCCGAACTGACGGCCTTCTTCGACCAGCTCGTGCAGGAGGTCCTGGCGGTCCCCGGAGTCGAAGCGGCCGGGCTCACCGACACCCTCCCGCTGGGACGCAATCGGGCCTGGACCATCAGCGCCCGCGGGGCGGTCTACGGCCCGGGAGAGTATCCGGTCGCCTTCCCGCGCCTGATCGACACGGGTTATCTCCCGGCCATGCGTATCCCCCTGCTGGCCGGCCGCAATTTCACCCCGGAGGACGATGCGGAGAGCAAACGGGTCGTCATCCTGAACGAATCGGCGGCCCGCCGGCTCTGGCCCGACCAGGACCCGATCGGCCAGGTGGCTATGATCGGACCCGAATACCGAGTGGTCGGGCTGGTCGCCGATGTGCGACATGCTTCACTCGAGGAGTCCGCCGGGCTGGAGATGTACCTGCCCATCGCCCAGGTACCCCCCTTCGGCACGGTGGTCGACCTGGCCGTCCGGTCCTCCCTGCCCGCCGAGTCGCTGGCCCCCGCGGTGGCATCCGTCCTGAGGGGCCTGGACTCCTCCATGCCGACCGGTGACTGGCGCCTCCTCACCGAGCTGGTCGACCGGGCGGTCTCCCCCCGCCGCTTCATCATGCAGCTGCTCGGCAGTTTCGCCGGGATGGCCCTGCTCCTGGCCGCTCTGGGGATCTACGGGGTGGTCTCCTACTCGGTGAGCCAGCAGACCCGGGAGATCAGCATCCGGATGGCCCTGGGCGCCACGACGGCCTCGGTGCGCACGCGGGTAATGCTGCGGACCCTGGCCCTGACCGGGGCCGGGATCGTCGTCGGCACCGCGGCCTCACTCGGCCTGGCCCGCCTCATCGGCTCTCTGCTCTACGGGGTCGAGCCGACCGATCCGGTGACCCTGGCCGGGATAGCCGTAGTGCTGGGTGCGGTGGCGGTGGTGGCGGGCTATCTGCCCGCCCGCCGGGCCTCCCGCATCGACCCGATGAAGGTGCTGGGCTCGGCCTGAGCCGGCCGCGATTCCACGCCGGAACCCGCGCACCGGGGTTTCCTCCCGTACCCGGAAAGCCCTAGACTGACCGGACGGAATCCTGTGCCGGCCCACCCCCGCCATGGATGTCCCACTGGAGGAGCCGCATCATGTCGCATCCTGTCCTGTCCCGTACGTCCCGTGCCTTCGCCCTACTCGCGGCCGTCTTCGTGCTCGCCTTCATCACCTCGTACCGGCCACTCATCCGACCATCCGGCCAGGAGCTCGACACCACCGTCCCGGACGAATGCACCAGCGTCATCGCCGGACGCCTGGCCACGACCGACGGCTCCACCATCACTTCGCACACCTGCGACGGGGGGAGCCGGACCTGGATCGAGATCGTGCGCCACGCCACCCACCCGGAGGGTGAGCTGCTCCCCATCTGGAACAAGCAGATCAAGCGGACCGAGTTCGTGGGTGACCTCCGGGGACTGGAGGCGCTGGGAGAGATCCCCCAGGTGCCCGAGACCTTCCAGTTCGTCCACCCGGTCTACCCCTGTCTGAACGAACACCAGTTGGGGATGGGTGAGACCACCATCGGCGGCCGCCGGGAACTGCGCTCCGGAGAGGGCATCTTCTCCATCGAGGAACTGCAGAAGGTCGTCATGGCCCGGACCCGGACGGCCCGCGAGGCGATCCTGATGATGGGGGCGCTGGCCGAGGAGTACGGATATGTGGACAGCGGGGAGTGTCTCACGGTGATCGACCCGCAGGAGGCCTGGTTCTTCGAGATCTTCGGCCCGGGCGACGGACGTAAGGGGGCCGTCTGGGCGGCGGTGCGCATCCCCGACGACCATGTGGCCGTCTCGGCCAACATCCCCCGGATCGCCGGGATCGACCCATCGGACACCGAGAACTGTCTCGCCTCCGACAACGTCTTCTCCCTGGCCGCAGAGATGGGCTGGTGGGACCCGGACAGCGGAGAGTCGTTCAAACTGTGGCAGGCCTACTCCGGCCGCCGCCCCTTCTCGATCCGCGAGTACTGGGCGCTGAGCCGCCTCGCTCCCTCCCTCGGCCTGCGCTACGACGCCGAGGAACTCCCGCTCTCGGTCAAACCGGACCGGAAGGTCTCGGCCCGGGACGTCATGGACCTGCTGGGGGCGACCTATGAGGACAGCGAGTTCGACATGCTCCAGAACCTGAAGGTGCCAGGCCGTCGGGGCGGGGAGCCGCAGCTCAGCCCGGTGGCCAATCCCTGGATGAGCTCGGCGACTTCGAACCTCTTCAACGCTCTCAAACCGGGCACGGTGGAGCGTCAGCGCACCATAGCGGTAAACGCCGCTTCCTATTCCACGGTCATCCAGGCCCGCAGCTGGCTGCCCGACCCGGTCGGGGGCATCATGTGGCTGGGCTTCGACTGTCCGACCCTTATCCCGCGCATCCCCGTCTTCGCCGGAGCCTACGAGCTTCCCCCTGACTTCTCCGTCAGCTCCAAGCACCGCTTCCGTCGGGACGCAGCCGCCTGGGCCTTCCATCGGGCCTGTCGTATGACCCAGATCACCTACCAGCGGGACAAGGAGATCCTGCTCGGGGTCCGCAAAGACCTGCTCGACCAGGCTTTCGTGGAACTCCCCGCCATCGAGCAGCGGGCGGTGGCCCTTTTCGAGCAGGACCCGCAGCGGGCGATCGAGTTCCTGAACGCCTACTCCAACGGGTTCGCCCGCTCGGTCGTCGACCGCCTGTGGGAGGTTGGGGACGAGATCTGGCTGCGTTACGTGTCCGGGTTCTGAGGGAGGTGCCGGGAGGCCCGTCGCGGCTTCAACCGTTCAACTCGAGGCGGAGCCCGACCGCCAGGGCAGG
>CAYUVJ010000358.1:0-3089 GCA_964447955.1 uncultured Gemmatimonadota bacterium | reverse complement strand
CGCCGCCGCATGGTCCGCACCCCGAAGCGCACATCGGCCAGGAGGTCCTGGAGGAACAAGCGACGGGTCCGACGAAGGGCCCGCCCCCGCGTGCGGACGACGAGGTCCTGTCTTATCGTCCCTTGGTCCCCGAACCGTTCCCAGGCCATCCGCTCGGCCGTCTCGGGGTCCACTCCGCGGGCGATCAGGTCGTCCCGTTTCTGGGCCAGGTGGAAGGCGATCTCGTCATCCACGTCCCGGTCCGGGTCGGGCCGGTGTTCGGAGATCCGGAAACGGCGCTGAAACCAGGGATGGCGCGCCACGGCTCAGTTCTCCGGACTGGACAGCACAGCCGCCACCGCGGCCGAGTGGGCGTGCCAGCGGGCGCGTTCGACTTCGAGGTGCCGGGAGCCTTTCTTGGTGAGCCGATAGAACTTGGCCTGCCGGCCGCTCCCGGTGGTCCCCCACTCCGATTCGACCAGCCCCCGGTCCTCCAGCCGGTGCAGGGCGGGATAGAGGGCCCCTTCTTCAGCCTCCAGCACCCCTCCGCTCCGCTCGGCGATCCACTGCCCGACGGCGTAGCCGTGCAGCGGCCCGCCGCGCAGGGTGTGGAGCACCATCAGTTCCAGGGTCCCCATGTAGAATCCGCTGCGTCCCATGGATCGGCTCCTCGGTGCCGCCGGGCGCGGGTAGGCCACCCAGCGGATCGGTCGTGTGAATCACCCCTTCCTAGTATATCCCTACGCAGTCTAGGTGTTTAGGTTTCAGGCAGGTCCTGCCAAGGCATCCAGGGTGACCCTGCTCGGGGCGTGGTCCGGCCGGTTGCGGGAACCGAGGTCCGCGGAAGGATCGGGGCCCGATCCCGGCGACCGGGCCCCATGGTGCAGCTGTCTCTACTTCTTCTGCACGTTCACGACCTGGGTGATCGAGATGGGGATGTCCATGCCCTGGGCCTGGATGCTCCCGCCGAAGGACGCCTTCCACTCGTTGGCCAGGACCATGGCGGTGCCGCGGGCGATATGGATGACCGACTCCGCGCCGCCGCTCAGCACGATCTCCGCCGGCACCCCCACATCGGCACTGCCGTTGATGGTCACCTCCGAGGTCATCTGGATCCGCCAGGCCGGGGTGCCCATGAACTCGGTCGCTTCGACACAGGTGAAGTGGTCCCGGATGTTGAAGAGCAGGATCGTGCCGTCCAATTGCTGGAGTGAATAGCCGTATTCACGCGACCATTCCGTCCCTGCCTCCAGCGGTCCCTCGGGCAGGTACTGGAAGACCATCTGCAGGTTCTGCTCCCGGAAGGGATCGACCCCACCCGAGTCGTTCACGTAGGCGTTCCCGGCCAGGCCGGTCGCCTCGGTGATCAGGCCCCGGTCATCGAGCCTGACCTGGGAGGTCAGCCCGGGGAGCAGCGAGATGTCGGGGACCGGCGCTCCCAGATCGGCCGCATCGTCCTGCTGGGTGGCACCGGTGAAGGTGACGGTGAAAGCGCGGGCACCCGCCGCGGCGACCTGGAGGTCGATCATGCTGGTCGAGGAGAGGACCTGCTCCCCCCCACCCGGGATCTCGACATGCTGGGTCTGGGCGCCGGTGAGCTGGTAGGCCGTCGTCGTACCTGCCGGCCAGACATGGGGGCCGGCGGCTGCGCCTCCTCCGCCCGCCGCCCGGCCGCCGGCGCAGGCCGGGAGCAACAGGACGGCGATCGCCAGGGGGATGTGACGAAGGCAGGACGAAGTCCGGGACATGGGACACCTCCCTCGGGGACGGTCACCGGTTCGGGCACCGGACCGCAGGTTCGCATTATGTGGGACTCCCATATATACGGGCGTCCCTCATCCGGAGTTTCAGCAGCCGCCCGATCGTCACGGTCTGCTGATCGGCCCGGTCCGACGGTGCAGGATATGCGCTCCGGTCCATACTAGCACACCGAACGAAGGATGGTGACCAGGTCCCACCTCCGGGAGGTTTGACCGATAGTATGACTTCGGTTATACTTGATCCATGAAGACCGCCATCTCCATTCCCGAGGAGCTCTTCCAGGCTGCCGAGCTGACCGCCCACCGGCTCGGCCTCTCCCGCAGTGCGCTCTACCAGCGGGCCCTGGCCGCTTACCTGGACCGGCTCAACGACCGGCTGGTCACCGAGGCGCTCGATGTGACCTACGCGGCCGGGGCCGAAGACGATCGACTCGACGAGATCCTGGAACGAATGCAGTCCTCCACATTCCCATCAGAGGAATGGTGATGGAGCGTGGAGAGGTATGGTGGGCGGGTCTGCCCCCCCCTGAAGGATCGGGACCGGGGCATCGTCGTCCCGTACTGATCGTCCAGTCCGATGCCTTCAACCGCAGCCGGATCGCGACCGTCGTGGTCGCCGTCATCACCTCGAACCTCCGGCTGCAGGAGGCTCCAGGCAACGTCCTGCTGCCCTGCGGCCGGAGCGGCCTGTCGAAGGATTCCGTGGCCAACGTCTCCCAGCTGCTCACCCTCGACCGCCGGTTCCTCACCGAGCGGGTCGGGCGTGTCCCGGTCGGGACCCGGAAACGGGTCGAGGAAGGTCTGCGGCTGGTCCTCGCCCTCTGAGCGGAAGCAGTCGGACGGACGGCGTGGACCGTTCAGAAAGTCAGGTAGCGGTCCACCAGTGGGCTGATGACCGGCACCAGGGCGGCGGCCAGGGCGATGCCCAGGGCGATGGCGATGAACGCCGGCAGCAGGTAGGCCAGCACCAGCCGGGTATGGTTGGTCCGGTGGACCTTCCAGAGGGCCAAGTACTGCAGGATACCCACCCAGAGGCCGGCCACCAGCCCCCCCACCAGCGGCACCAGTCCGACCAGGGCGGGGGCCGAGGCGTAGCCGGCCGCCCGCAGGCTGCCGGCCAGCCCTCCCTTGGCCCCCCCCAGCAACGCCAGCATCGCATGCACCAGCAACACCGCGGAGAGCAGTGCTCCCAGCTGCAGCAGGGGCAGGACCACCACGAAGATCCAGAGCGGGAAATGGAACGGGATGCTGGCCGGGTCTACGTTGATCAGGGCGGGGAGCCGCTCCAGGAAGTCGTGGGTACCCGCCCCACCGACCATCAGCGGAGGCAGTGCCGTCAGCACCCAGAAG
>CAYUVJ010000357.1:0-3097 GCA_964447955.1 uncultured Gemmatimonadota bacterium | reverse complement strand
TGCTGGCCGCCCCGCTTTTTCCGGCCTGGGCCCTGCTGGGAGCCGCCCTGGCGGTCAAGGGGGCCGGGGACCTGCGTCTTCTGACCGCGGTCCGGTTCCCGGGCCAGCAGGGGGTGGTCACCGACTACCTGACCGGCCTCCCGGCGCACATCCCCTACATTACCCTGTTCGGGCTGGCCGGCCCGCTGGGGCTCTTCCGCTGGCGCTGAACCTGTTATCCTATGAATGATTACGGCGAGGACTTCGAGTATTTCATGATACATGGCGCCCTGCCCTGGGGGGCGGGTCCATGGTCGGTGGGAGTCAGTCTTCCAGCTTCTCCAGGGGGACCGGGTAATTGCCGCTGAAGCAGGCGTCGCAGACCGGGGAGACCTCCCCGGCCGCGGCCAGGAGACCTTCGAGGCTCAGATAGCCCAGCGAATCGACCTCCAGGTACTCCCGGATCTCCTCCACGCTCATCCGGTTGGCGATCAGCTCGGCGTGGGTCGGGATGTCCACCCCATAGTAGCAGGGGTTAGCCACCGGCGGGGAGGAGATACGCAGGTGGATCTCGCGGGCGCCGGCCTCGCGCAGCATGCGCACCAGCTTGCGGCTGGTCGTGCCGCGCACGATGGAGTCGTCCACGACCACCAACCGCTTGCCCTTGATCACCCCTTCCACCGCGTTGAACTTCACCCGCACGTCGAAGTCGCGGCGGCTCTGACCGGGCTGGATGAAGGTACGGCCGACATAGTGGTTGCGGATCAGGCTGATCTCGAAGCGCAGGCCGGAGGCCTGGGCAAAGCCCAGGGCAGCCGTGTTCGAGGAGTCGGGCACGGAGATGACGATGTCGGCCTCGGCCGGGTGCTCGGCGGCCAGCCGTTTGCCCAGGCGGCGGCGCACCTTGTCTACCTTCTCACCGTAGATGCGCGAGTCGGGTCGGGAGAAGTAGACGAACTCGAAGACGCAGGGATTGGTCTGCGGGGCCGGCGGCAGGCGCCGGGTGGTCATCGTACCGTCGGTGAAGACGATCATCTCCCCCGGCTCGATCTCCCGCACGTAGCGCCCGCCCAGGATGTCGAAGGCGCACGACTCGCTGGCGATCAGGTGGGCCCCGTCCAGTTCGCCCAGACACAAGGGGCGGAAGCCCCGGGGGTCGCGCACCGCGACCAGTTTGTCCTCGCTCAGGAAGAGCAGGCTGTAGGCCCCCCGCACCTCGGCCAGGGCCTCCACGATGCGGTCCTCCAGCAGCTCGGCCTGGGAGCGTGCGGCCAGGTGGAGGATGGTCTCTGTGTCGGTGGTGGTCTGGAAGATGGCCCCTTCGGCAGCCATGCGGGCGCGCAGGGGACGGCTGTTGGTCAGGTTCCCGTTGTGGGCCACGGCGAGGGTGCCGTCGCGCACGTTGACCCGGATGGGCTGGATGTTGGCCTGCATCGAGGCGCCGGTGGTGGAATAGCGGGTGTGCCCGATGGCCGAGCGGCCGGGGAGCCGGTCGAGGACCTCGGGACCGAAGACGTCGTCGACCAGCCCCATGCCCCGATGGATGCGGGTGCGCTCCCCGTCGGCGGTGACGATGCCGGCCGATTCCTGCCCCCGGTGCTGCAGCGAATAGAGGCCCAGATAGGTCTGATAGGCGGCCGCCTCGTGCCCCACGATGCCGAAGACCGCGCAGTGGTGTCCGATCCGTTCGCTGGCCATGCCCTCCCCTAGCGTCCCTTCTTCTTCGGCTTCTTCCTCCGTCCCCGGGTCTTCGTGGCCTCTTCGGCCTCGTCGGTCTCCTCGGGTGTTGGCAGCACGAAGTCGACCTGCCGGCTGGCCCGGTCTACCTTGAGCACCTGGACGGTGAGGCGGTCCCCCAGCCGGAAGACCCGGCCGGTCCGCTCCCCCACCAGCCGGTAACCCTTCTCCTCATAGACGTAGTAGTCGTCGCCGAGCTCGGAGATGTGGATCAGGCCGTCCACCAGCAGTTCCTCGAGTTCGACGAACAGCCCGAAGTGGGTGACCCCGCTGATATAGCCCGGGTATACGTCACCCAGGTGCTCCTCCATGTAGGCGATCTGCTTGAGCTTGACCGACTCCCGCTCGGCCTCCATGGCCGCCCGCTCGCGCAGGCTGGACTGCTCGGCGGTCGCCCGCAGCCAGCCCTCCAGCCGGTCCAGCTCGGGGCCGGCGGGGACCTGGTCCCGGTAGCGGCGCAGCAGGCGGTGGGTGATGAGGTCGGGATAACGGCGGATGGGCGAGGTGAAGTGGCAGTAGGCCCGGCTGGCCAGCCCGAAGTGTCCGCGGTTGTCGACGGAGTAGACCGCCTGGCGCAGATGACGCAGCATGACCTTGTTGACCAGGGCCTCGACCGGGGTCCCCTCGACCGGGTCGAGCAGACGGCTCAGCATGGCCGGGGTGGTCTGAGGGGCCTTCTTGAGACCGAAGCCGAGACTGGCAACGAACTCCCGGAACTCGGCGATCCGCTCCGGGTCGGGGGCGTCATGGATGCGGTAGACGAAGGGGAGGCCCTTCTCCTCGCCCCAGCGCGCGACCGCTTCGTTGGCCAGGATCATGAACTCCTCGATGAGCCGGTGGCTGGCCAGCCGTGGGCGGTGGTGCAGGCGGACCGGGTTGCCGGCGGCGTCCAGCTCGATGATCGGCTCGGGGAGGTCGAAGTCGATGGTCCCCCGCTCCATCCGGCGCCGGGTGAGCAGTTCGGCGACCTTGGCCATCTCCAGCAGGTCGGCCACTACCGCCCGGTCCTGCACCTCCGGGGTCGCCCCCCCCCGCTCGATGACCGCCTGGGCCTGCTCGTAGGCCAGACGGGCCTGGGAATGGATGACCGTGTCGGCCAGCTCGGTCTTAAGCGGCCGTCCCTGGGCGTCCAGGCGGATGAAGCAGGAGAAGGTCAGACTGTCCTCGTCGGGACGCAGGGAACAGGCCTCGTTGGAGAGGGCCTCGGGGAGCATGGGGACCACCCGTCCCACCAGGTAGACGCTGGTCCCCCGCTGCCAGGCCTCGGTGTCGAGGGCCGAGTCGGGCCGCACGTAGTGGGAGACGTCGGCGATGTGCACCCCCACCGTCCAGCCGTCGTCGTGACGCTCGATGCTGATGGCATCGTCGAAGTCCTTGGCGT
>CAYUVJ010000356.1:0-3098 GCA_964447955.1 uncultured Gemmatimonadota bacterium | reverse complement strand
GCGGGAGCCTTCCGGCGGGAACAGGTCGAGGGGCCGGACGTCCACCGCCGGGTAGACCCGCTTCAGCAGTTCCACCCGCGAGGCGGGCAGGTCGGGCATGTTGTCGCTGGCCATCAGAGCCTGTCCGCTCAGCCCCTGGATGGTCGCCCAGGCGCGGGCGGTCCCCTCGCTCAGCGGAGGGCGAACCAGCAGCACGTCGGGGTCGGCATACCAGACCACGTTGTGCAGGTAGTTCCAGTCGTGGACCGCGTCGGCGGCTACCAGGAAGCCGTCCCAACCCTGCACGATGTCACCGGCGGTGCGCGAGCCGTTCATGATCCCCATGCCCGCCAGGGGGATGCCCCAGCAGCCCAGCAGATAGGTCTGTTCCCCGATGGCCGAGCGGATGGTGGTGAGGGTCTCCCGGTAGAGCCGCTCGTTGCTGCGAGGCTCTTCGGCCGGGGGAGGAGCGGCCATGTACTCCTGCTTCACCTCGTACTCCCCGATGACGATGGGCTGGCCGTCGATCTTGAAGTAGCTGTAGCCCCAGCCGGTCAGGCGGCCGAAGAGCGCCTCAAGGTAAGTGCGGGCCTCGGGCCGGGTGGGGTCGACCAGCCAGGTCCCCTCCCAGGTGCTGGAGGCGCTGGTGCCGTCCGGCTTCCGCAGGAAGGCTCCGCTGGCCCGGGCCACCTCGTCGTTGCTCTGCCCGTGCGGGGCCAGCCAGAGACCGGCCTCCATGCCCAGCTCCCGGATATGCCGGGCGATCCCCTCCATGCCGGGGTCGCGGAAGCGCACGTCGATGGTCGACCAGTCGCGGTTCTCTCCCAGCCCGTGGCCGATCCCCTGCCAGCCGTCGTCGATCTGCACGTAGCGGGCGCCGTAGGGTTTGAGCTGCTCGGCCACCCAGTCGGCGTTGGCCAGCACCTCGGCGGCGTCGATCTCCTGGTAGTAGTAGTACCAGGAGCACCAGCCCGAGGGGGGGAGGGGGAAGACCGACTTGTCGATCGGCTCGTACCAGGTCACGCCCAGCCGGTCCCGGTAGTAGTGATCGATGACCTCGCCATCGTTCCGGGTGACCCGGTCGGCGGCCGGGTCGAACCAGCCGTCGGCCAGCGGGGTGCGCACATCCCCCAGCAGGGTGATGAAGAGTTCGTCGCGTCCGGTCGGGGCCAGCCGCACCGGCACCGGGGCCGGCCAGGCCAGGACCGGCCCGGCGTCGGGATGGACGAGCCGCACGGTCTGAGCCGGCGGGGCGGCGCTCCGGCCGCGGGCCGGACGCTGGGCGCCGGCCTCCAGCGGAGAGAGCACGGCCCAGAGGAGCACCAGCGACGGAAGGAAGAGAAGAAGTTCGGACCGAAGGGGACTGGACATGGGGGACCTCAGGGTGATGAGGCTTTCCGGTACGCACGCGATCGGTTATGACGAAGAGTAGCGGAGCCTGCACCGCCGATTCCAGCGGGTCTCCAACTGATTCCCGCGCCCCAACGATAACAGGAACTTCTCCCCGGCTCGAAGTCTGCTCGATCGGGCGGCTGAATCTCCATCCACGGCTTGAATCCGGGCGTGAAGGCGGGATAATCACTGCGACGGGACACCTGGCATCACGCTCCCGCGATTATACAATATCACTTTGACCTCTTTTTACAATAATCGTACAATAGACGCATGGACGAGAAGCATGACACGAAAGGGACCGAGGAACTGCGCCGGTGGATCCTGGAGCGTGCCCGCTCGGAAGGAGCCGTCACGACCCGGGAGGTCCAGGAGGAGACCGGCTTGAGCCGGCAGGGTGCCCACTATCACCTGAAGGAACTGGTCGACGCGGGGAAGCTCCGAAAGGTCGGACGTACACGGGGTGCCCGCTACGTCCCCGCCGATCGGAAGGACAAGGGCACACGCCGGTTCCGGGACGAGTTCTCCCGGGAGGGTCTTGAGGAGCATCTCGTGATGCAGCGGATCGAGGTCGAGCTGGGCCTGGGGGAGTCGGTCAGCGACCAGGCACTGCACATCCTCCGCTACGCCGTCAGCGAGATTCTGAACAACGCCATCGAGCACTCCGGTTCTCCCGTCGTCCTGGTCGAGGCGGAGACCGGACCTTACAACGTGGAGTTCACGATCCGGGACCGCGGGATCGGGATCTACAGGAAGATCGCAGAGGGCCTGAGTCACGGGTCGGAAGCCGAGGGGCTCCAGGATCTGCTGAAGGGGAAGACGACCACCGAACCGGAGCGTCACACGGGAGAGGGTATCTACTTCACTTCCAAGGCCCTGGACATCCTCGAGATCACCAGCCACCGGCTGCTGCTGCAGTTCGACAACCGGGAGGACAGGGTCGTCACCGGGACGGTCCGCTGGCTTGAGGGCACCCGTGTGGAGGGGAGCATCCGGCGCCGCTCGCGGAGGGAGCTGGCCGGGATCTTCGATGCGTACGGTGGGGCGGAGTTCGATTTCCGCTTCGAGAAGACCCGGGTGAAGGCCCTGCTGGTTGCCGGGGGCGAGGGGGGACTCGTCTCCCGCTCCCAGGCCCGGAGGCTCCTGGAGCGACTGGACCGCTTCAGCGTGGTGGTCCTGGACTTCTCTAATGTCCAACGTATCGGACAGGGCTTCGCCGACGAGGTCTTCCGGGGCTTCGCCGACCGGCACCCGGGCATCCGCCTGGAGGTGGAGAACGCCTCACCGGCCGTCGAAGCGATGATCTCCCATGTCTCCGGTGGCGACTTCATACAATAATATTCAAACTCGGCCACCCAGTCGGCGTTGGCCAGCACCTCGGCGGCGTCGATCTCCTGGACCCCTCGGGGGGCGGTGAGTGAACTGCCGGTTCCGCCTTTTCCCGCGACCTTCGTACACCGTTCCGTAAGTGCGGTAACGTATCGAGCGTAATTGTGTAATGGTGTACTTAAGAAGAACTATGAAAGCACTTTACCGTATTGGTAAGGAAGAAACCGTCGTTCCCCCGGTATGATTCGGACCCATTCGGAAGAGCCTGCAAAGATGAGAGGATCGTTGCGTTTTATCTGTCCCTCACCACTCCTTGCCCTGGTGCTGCTGCTGGCCGTCGCCGATGAGGCGGCGGGTCAGGAGGCATCCTCGGCAGCCCTGCTCGGGACCGGGATCAC
>CAYUVJ010000355.1:974-3103 GCA_964447955.1 uncultured Gemmatimonadota bacterium | reverse complement strand
GGGGGTACCGGGCGTACAGGAAGAGGACGACCGGCAGGGCCGAGAACGCCGTCATCAGGATATGCCGGTTCCGCGCGCTCATCGCTCTGCCTGACGTTACTCCGTGTCAGAGGAGATCGGTTCGGAGGGGACACTTTCGTGCGAACATCACTGCGGCATGATAGGAACGGCTTCAAATCCCGGTCAAGCCATTATTCGGCAAGGATTTACGACGGATGGTCGGGACAAGAAAACGGTTGCTCCGGAGCCGGACTCCCGGCATCTTGCCGCGTCTGAAACGAACCCTAAGCCACCCTCCTCCTGGAGGGCGGAGCAGGATCGCCATGCTCAGTAAGTTGCGGGAACAGACCAAGTTCTGGATGTGGATCGTCGGGGGAGCGTTCATTCTCACGATCGTCTTCGCCTGGGGGATGGACTACACCGGGGGGGGCGCCCCCACCTCGGTCGGCCGCGTCAACGGCCGTAAGGTGACCATCCAGGAGTACCAGCTGGCCCTCCAGCAGGCCTACGAGTACCAGCGGGACCAGCTCGGCGGGCGCGAGATGGACGCCTCGATGACCGAGTTCGTCCAGGAGCAGACCTGGCAGCAGCTGGTCAACGAGATCCTGCTGTCCCAACAGCTGTATGAGATGGGGCTCGGGGCCACGGACGAAGAGGTCTTGATGGTCCTGCGGGAGTATCCTCCCGTCTTCATGCGCCAGTACCCGAACTTCCAGACCGACGGCGTCTTCGACCGACAGAAGTACGAGGCGGCCATGGGGAACGAGGCCTTCCACGGTCTTTGGCTTCAGGCCGAGTACCTGGTCCGGCAGATGATCCCGCAGATGAAGCTGGAGCAATTGATCGCCGCCACCGCCCTGGTGACCATGGACGAGGCACGGGAACTCTACCGCTACCGCAACGAGAAGGCTTCGGCCCGCTTCGTGCGGATCGATCCCGACACCCGCCCGGACTCCACCGTCACGGTCAGCGACGCCGAGACCCAGGCCTACTACAACGAGCATCGCGAAGACTATCGGGAGCCGGCCCGGATCGACTTCAACTACGTGCTGCTCTATCACGACCCCAGCCCCCGTGACCTGGCCGACATCCAGGACCGTCTGGCCACCATCCGACAGCGGCTGGGTGAAGGTGAGAGTTTCGCTACGTTGGCCCGACAGTTCTCGGAAGACCCGTCGGCCGCCGACGGCGGCGACCTGGGTTGGGTCAGCAAGGGGGACATGGTCCCCACGTTCGAAGAGACGGCTTTCGAGATCCCTGTCGGGACCTATTCGGAGCCGGTCCGCACCCAGTACGGCTGGCACATCATCCAGGTCGACTCGATCCGTGCTGCCGGCAGTGACGACGAGCAGCGCAAGCTACACCACATCCTGATCGAGGAAGTGGCCTCACCCGCCACTCTCGACAGCCTGCAGGGCGTGCTGGAGCAGCTCCGCGAGGACTCCTTTGAGACCGACTTCACCACCGCGGCCACCCTGCTGGGACTCGAAGTCCAGAATACCGGCCCGGTGGCCCAGGGCGGATTCATCCCCGGGATCGGATACGAACCCAGTGTGACCCGCTTCGGCTTCGCCAGCGGGATCGGTGAGGTCTCCGAGGTCATGGAACATGTCTCGGCCTTCTACATCGTCCAGGTCCGGGACAGACTCGAGGAAGGCATCGCCCCTCTGGCCGACGTCCGTTCCCAGATCCGTGACCAGCTGTTCTGGGACAAGCAGATGGCGGCCCTGTCCGGATACGCCGGAGATCTGGCCGCCCAGATGCAGACCAATCCGGCGGCCTTTGATCGTCTGGCGGAAGAGAACGGTCTGGAAGTCACCGAGACCGGCAGCGTGACCCGCAATGACTTCGTGAGCAGTGCCGGCCGGGATCCTCAGTTCATCGCCGCCCTCTTCACCACTTCGATCGGTTCTGTGACCGAGGCCATCCACGGTGATCGTGCCTGGTACATCCTCAAGGTGCTCGAGCGGACCGAGGTCACCTCGGAGAACCTCGATAGTCTGGTCGGGGCCGAGCGGCAGCGGATCCTGCAGGATCGCAAGGCCAGCGCCTTCAACACCTGGCTGCAGGGTGTACGGGCCCAGGCCAAGATCGTGGACCGGCGGAGCGAGATCTTCTACTGAGTGATA
>CAYUVJ010000355.1:0-964 GCA_964447955.1 uncultured Gemmatimonadota bacterium | reverse complement strand
GGCCCATCATACCGTCCGTTCATCCCGATACGGGCCGCGGCCTTCCGGCAGCGGCCCGTTCGCATATCCGCCCCATCCATCATGACACTTCCGGCGTCTGAACCCTCCTTTACCATTCTGATGATGTCTGTCGTACTCGGTGCGGTCGGATAACATCAGACGAGGGAGTCGGGCATGTACAGCCTCTCATTCCACAGGAAGAAGAAGGTCGGTGCCCCACCCGGCACCCTCGTCCACACTGGTGAGCGTCGCACCGAGAAGGTCACCATCCGGGTGATGGACTATTCGGAGGGCGCGGTCGAAGAGCATGTCGTGGAGACGGTCGCAGAGGCCCTGCCCATGCTCGACCGAAAGAGCGTGACCTGGGTGGACGTCGTCGGTCTCCATCAGGTCGAGGTCGTCGAACAATTGGGTAACCATCTGGGACTGCACCCGCTCGTCATGGAAGACATCCTCCACACCTCCCAACGGCCGAAAGTCGAGGAATACGAGGACTATCTCTATCTCGTCATGCGAGCCCTGATCCCTCTGGCCGACGACGATGATGGCCTGGTGGACTCTGAGCAGCTCAGCATCATTCTGGGGAAGCGTTTCGTCCTCACCTTCCAGGAACGGGAAGGGGATGCGTTCGGCGCCATCCGGGAGCGTATCCGGAACGGCAAGGGGCGGATTCGCCGGATGGGTTCCGATTACCTGGGTTATGCCCTGCTGGATGCCGTGGTCGACCACTACTTCACCTCGTTGGAGAAGATCGGCGACTACATCGAGGAACTGGAGGTGAAGATCCTGACCGCCTCTACCGAGGAAGCGCTTGAGGATATCCACTCCCTCAAGCGAGAGATGCTGCTTCTGCGCAAGACCCTCTGGCCCCTGCGGGAGATGATGAGCAACCTGCAGCGTCTCGATAGCGATCTGATCACAGAGCAGACAGAGACCTTCCTGCGCGACGTCTACGACCACATCG
>CAYUVJ010000354.1:0-3107 GCA_964447955.1 uncultured Gemmatimonadota bacterium | reverse complement strand
GGGTCAGTTCGGTCACCACGTCTTCTCTCACCCGGAAGGCGTTGACCAGTTTCAAGCCCGATTCCTGACCGCTCATGATCTGGAGCGGAGAGGTCCGCCCGTCGATGGTCACGCTGGCTTCCTCGATGAAGATCCGGATCTGGCTGTAGTTGGCCGCTTCCAGGTCGGTCTCACCCAACACCGCCGCCGCGCCATTGACCAGGGTCAGCAGGTCGAAGGATCGGTCGGCCAGGGGCAGGGTCTCATCGAAGATGGTGATCCACTCCCCGTCGCTGGTGTCGGCTTCGGAGTTCTGGTGGATGAGGACCTTCTGGAAGACGATGTCGATCGCCTCGATGCCCTCGATGGGCGCCGGGGCGTCGACCATCAGCAGGCGGACCGTTCCGTCTCCGGACGGGTCGGTGCTGCAGGCCGTGAGGCCACCGACCAGCAGGGTCAGCAGCATGGCCAGGTGGATCCTGGGGGTGCCGGTTCGTGGACGCATCTTCGTTTCCCTCCGTCTGGTTGCCGCTTGGATAATGAGGACCGGTGGACGGCCCACCGGCTGGTCGCGCTGGTCCCCATCTACCGCAAAGGGTGTGCCGCAATGCCGGTCGGGCCCTTCGGACCGCCGGACGAAGTCCATAATCCGCTGCTGCGGAAAGACTTACGGGGAGCGTTAGATCACGGGAAGAGACGTCGGGCGTTTCCAGCGATCGTCGGGCAAGTGTACTGTATGGTACGTTCCAACGAACGGGACGACCCGCCCGGTACAGATGGACCGGCCGGGACGAGTGAGGACTTAGACGGTTCCGGAGCGGATCACGACATCGAGGGCCTGGAAGTCCCCGGGACGGGCAGTGAAGACCACGGGATTGAGTTCCACTTCGCCCAGTCCGGGCAGGTCCTCGAGCATGCGGCCCACCCGCCCGAGCACCTCCACGACCGTGGGGAGATGGACGCCCTCTCCGCGGATCTGGCCGGCCAGGAGCCGGTAGACCCTGAGTTCGGTGAGCATCACCTCGGCCTCGGCCGGGGTGAAAGGCCAGAGACGCAGGGCGACGTCCTGCAGGGCCTCGGCGAAGAGTCCCCCCGCCCCGACCATCACCAGCGGTCCGGCGAGGGGATCGCGGCGGGCGCTGACGATCAGTTCGATCCCCGCCGGGGCCATCTGCTGGACCAGGAACCCTTCGAGCGCATGACCGTGTGCGGTCACCTCCGCTCGCATCCGGCTCGCCCGGGCGGTCACCGCGGACGCCCCCTCCAGGTTGAGGGCCACCCCTCCCACGTCGCTCTTGTGCAGCAGGTCGGCCGCCAGGGCCTTGAGTACCACCCGGCCGCCCAGTCGCTCGGCGGCTTTCCCCGCATCCTCGGGGGTCGCGGCGGTCTCCTGGGACGGCGATGGGATCCCATAGGCCGACAGCAGGGCGGTGGCCTCCTCGTGGTCCAGCAGGAGCGACTCCCCGCCCCGCCGGGTGGTCGCGGCCGCCCAGAGGGTCCGGGCTCCGTCCCGGTCGATCCCGGGGTCCGGGTAGGGCGCTTCGGAACGGGCCTGCCGCTCGGCCTGGGTGACCAGTGCCCGCAGAGACTGGACAGCCGCTTCCGGGTAGCGATATATGGGTGGGGCGCCGGGGACGGCCGCTCCCACGGGATAGAAGTCGTGTTCGGTCATGAAGGCGGCGACACACGGCTTGTCACGGTTCACACCCAGACCGGCCAGGGCTTCGACCACTTCCAGCGGGGGGTAGAGCACCGGCTGCACGACCAGGACCAGGACCATATCGACACTCGTGTCGGCGGTGACCAGCTCGACCGCCTGCCGGTAGTGCCCGGCCGTGGCCGAGGCGATCATGTCGACCGGGTTGGTGACCGCCGCCTCAGGCGGCAGGAACGAACGCAGGCCCGACTGGGTCTCTTCACTCAGGATCGGCAATTCCAGCCCCATCGCACTGCAGGCATCCGCGGCCAGGATACCGGGACCACCGGCGTTGGTCACGATGCCGACCCGCCGTCCGGCTGGCGTCGGGCACTTCTCCAGCGCGGTAGCCCAGCGGCACATATCCTGGATGGTGGGGGACCGCAGCACCCCGGCCTGACGCAGCACCGCATCCACCACCCGGTCGCTGGTAGCCAGGGCCCCGGTATGGGACGAGGCGGCCCGGGCGCCGGCCTCGGAACGTCCCGACTTGACCGCTACCAGAGGTTTCTCCCGGGAGAGGGGACGGGCCTGCGCCAGGAAGTCCCGCGGGTCGACCAGCGACTCCAGGTACATCATCCCGACCCGGGTAGCGGTGTCTCCGGCCCAGAAGGCCAGCGCGTCGGACACTCCGATATCGGCTCCGTTCCCTATCGAGAGGAAGTTGGAGAATCCCAGGTTCCAGCCGACCGCCATATTCAGGATGACCACCCCGAGCGCCCCGCTCTGGCTCGCCAGCCCTGCCCCGCCGGGGATGGGGGGGGTCGGGCTGAAGGTGGCGTCCAGACCCACCTCCGGGTCGGTGTTGAAAGCCCCCATGCAGTTGGGACCCAGCATCCGCATCCCGGCTCCGGCGGCCACCCGGGCGAGCTCCTCCTCCCGCCGGGCCCCCTCCTCCCCCGTCTCAGCGAACCCGGCCGAGATGACGATGACCGAACGGACCCCTGCCCGTCCACACTCGCCGGTGACCGGGATGACGGCGTCGCGCGGCACCACCACCAGGGCCAGGTCGACCGGCCCGGGGACTGCCTCGATCGAGGGATACGCCACTACCCCCTGCACCTCGGTGGCCTTGGGATTGACCGGATAGAGCTCCCCGGTGAAGCCCGCGGCCAGCAGGTTGTGCATCACCTTGCCGCCGAGAGTCTCCAGCCGGGTGCTGGCCCCGATGACCGCCACGGAGCGGGGCCGGAGCAGGTGCTCCAGCCCCTGCCCGGGCGGGAACCGTCTCTCCACTCAGCGTCCCCCCAGATCGAGATGGTCGTGGTGGAGCAGCGCGTTCATCACAAACGTGTAAGAGCCCTGGGTCTGGCCCCGCCACATCGGGTTGATGGCGAACATGACCACGTGACCGGCCCCCATCGGGGCGTCCACCACGGCGGCGGTGCCCGCCAGGGCCTCACCCCCGTCCAGACCGCCCGAGATGAGCAGA
>CAYUVJ010000353.1:0-3117 GCA_964447955.1 uncultured Gemmatimonadota bacterium | reverse complement strand
CGGCCGTGCGCCGGTCCTGCCAGACGATGGCCGGGGCCACCGGTTCCCCCGTGCGCCGGTCCCAGACCACGGTGGTCTCGCGCTGGTTGGTGATCCCGATCGCGGCCACTTCGCTCGCGCTCCGGCCCGCCCGGGCCAGCACCTCGGCCATCACCCCGGCCTGGGTCGACCAGATCTCCGTCGGATCGTGCTCCACCCAGCCCGGCTGGGGGAAGTGCTGCTCGAACTCCCGCTGGGCGGTCGCCGCCGCAGTGCCGTCGTGGTCGAACAGGATGGCTCGCGAACTGGTGGTGCCCTGGTCGAGCGCCAGGATGAAGTCGCCCATGCGTCGTCGCTCCCCTCTCAGTCCCGTCTTACTCCCCACTCAGTCTCGCGCAATCCAGTCCTTCACGTAGGCCGCCACCGCCTCCCAGCCCGGCTGGCTCAGCACCCAATAAGCCTGGTCGGCGAACTCCTTGAGGTCGGCCACCGCCCTGTACTTCTCGGCTACCTTGGTCACCACCGCGGGCGGCACGATGCGGTCCCGGGAACCGGCGACCACCAGGACGGGGTTCTTCACCCGGGTCTCGTCCACCGCCGAAGCCCGTTTCCGGTCGAGCGGCCACAGGCCGCTTTCGAAGATGGCCCGACCCGACTCGGGGACGAAGGTGCGGTAGACCGCCCACTGTTCGTCGCGGGGCATCAGGTTCAGAGTGGAGTAGGCGACCTCGTTGAAGGTGGCCAGGTGGGGCTTGCGCCAGAACCCCCAGCGGATCAGACAGCTGGCGAAGGCGCGCAGAACCGACCAGCTCAGGGTCATCACTCCGTGCGGGGCGGCCGGGGTCAGCAGGACCGTCTTCCGACCGAGTCCCCGGGCGGTCAGGATCTGGGCCAGCAGGCCCCCCAACGAGTGGCCGATGAGGACCGGGGGTTCTTCCAGGTCCCGGATCTCCGCCTCCAGGTCGGCGGCGAAATCGAGCAGTCCTGTGGTCCCCAGGGCGGGATCGGGCGCATCGCCGGGGGCGATGTCGTGGTGCCGCAGGGTCGGGGTAAGACAGTGGTAGCCTTCGGCCTCGAAGAAAGCCCGCCACCCATCCCAGAGCCCCCCGTGACCCCACATCCCGTGGATCAGATAGAGTGTCGTCATGGCCGTCACCTCCCGCGGCGATGATACCGGGCCGGGGAGGTGATGCCAATCGGAGCGGGTGAGGGATATGCCGCCACCCGCGATAGCCGGGGCTCAGATCACTTGTTCGTCACCACCGGCCTGGAGTAGACCACTTCGCCCCCGATGACGGTCATGTCCGGTTCGATCTTCCAGATGTCCTCGGCCGGAACGGTCATGTAGTCCACCGGGATGACCACGAAGTCGGCCAGCTTGCCAATCTCGATGGAGCCCAGGATGTCCTCGGCCTTCATGACGTAGGCGCCGCCCATGGTGGCCGCGCGCAGCGCCTCCTGGCGGGTCATGGCCTGCTGGGGGATCCAGCCGCCCGGAGGGTTGTTCTCCCGGTCCTGTCGGGTGATGGCGGCGTGCAGGGTGTAGAAGGGGTTGTAGGGGGAGACCGAGAAATCCGTCCCGGTCGCGATCACGACCCCGAGGTCCAGCAGGGTGCGCCAGGCGTAGGCGTACTTCAGCCGTTCCAGCCCCATCCTGGCCTGGGCGAAGTTCATGTCCTCGGTGGCGTGCAGCGGCTGCATGGACGCGACGATGCCCAGCTCGGCGAGCCGGGGGAGGTCCACGGCGGTCAGCACCTGGCAGTGCTCGAGCGCGAACCGGACCTCACGGCCGTCCATCCCGGTCGCCTGCAGCGCCCGTTCGTAGGCGTTGATGGCATTCCGGTTGGCCGCGTCGCCGATGCAGTGGATCCGCATGTTGAAGCCGAGCGGAAGCACTTCGATCGCCGTTTGCGCGATCTGGTCCTCGCTCTGCCGCGGTTCCCCGAAGAACCCCGGGTAGTCGCTGTACTCCTCCAGAAAGAGCGCGCCCCGAGACCCCAGCGCGCCGTCGGCGAAGGCCTTGACCGATCGGACGAAGTATTTGTTCTCGTGATTCAGCGGTTGGCCCAGCTGCTTCGCCGTACGCTCCGCGACCATCTCGTTGATCCGTATCCGGAGCAGGCCCACCTCGTACAGTTTGATCCGCCGCTGGACCTCGCCGTAGCCCGTCTGGCTGGCGCCATGGATGGTCGTGAGTCCGCTGGCCACGGCCAGCTGGGTTCCCTCCACCAGGTTGCGGCTGATCTCGTAGTCGGTCATCGGCGGTAGAGACGGGATGAGGCGGGTCAACTGGGGGGGCGCGCCTTCCACGAACTCGCCGGTGGGCTCCCCGTGCTCGTCCTTCTTGATGTGACCGCCGGGCGGATCGGGCGTGTCCCGGGTGATGCCGGCCAGCTCCAGGGCCTTGCTGTTGGCGCCGCTCCCGTGGGTGTAGCGGCTGATGTAGACCGGGTTGTCAGGCGCCACGGCATCAATGAGTTCCTTGCGAAACACCGGCGGGTCCCAGACATCCGACATCCAGCCGCTCAAGACCAGCCACCGGGGCTCCGGTCCCGGCCGCATCCCCTCCCCGGTCGCCAGGCAGTGCCGGATCACCTCCTGCATCCGCTCCACCGAAGCCCACTCACCGAGCGTGGGCCGGATGTCCGGCGTGCGCGGGTAGAGGATCCGCTCCCCGTAGCGGATGTGCACGTGGGCGTCGTGCAGACCGGGGATCACCGTCCTGCCCTGCAGGTCGAACACCGAGGTGCGGGGACCGATATGGGCCCGTACCCCGGCATCATCCCCCACGTAGACGAACCGGCCGTCCTTGATGGCGAAGGCCGAAGCGGTGCTGAATGCCTCATCGACCGTGTAGATGTTCCCGTTGAGGTACACCCGGTCGGCTTCCTGAGCTCCAACGTCAGCGGCCGTGGCGACCAGGAGAGGCAACAGGAGGAGGAGGGCGGTGAGCAGAGTGGACGGCCTCGGGGCGGTCTTCATCGCATCCGATCCTTTCGTGATGATCCGATATCCGCAAGCATCCATGGAGGAACCACGATGATACCGCTCTCCGGTCCGGAATTCACGCCTGCCAGATCACCGTGGCGACGTTCTGTTCGGAAGGATCATCCCTCAGCGAGTTGCGCCTCGACCCAT
>CAYUVJ010000352.1:0-3124 GCA_964447955.1 uncultured Gemmatimonadota bacterium | reverse complement strand
ACGCAGACGTTCGAGGGTATCCAGCATCCCGATCGGGCCGACCGAGCAGTTGACCCCGACCACATCGACCCCCAGGGCCTCGATGCGCGGCCCGAACGACTCGGGTTCGGTGCCGTAGGCCGACTTGCCGTCGGTACCCACGGTCATCTGGGCGAAGAGGGGGAGGTCGCTGAGCCCCCGGACCGCCTCCACCGCGGCTCGTAGTTCATCCACCACCGACATGGTCTCGATGATGAACCCGTCCACCCCGCCGGCCAGCAGACCGGTCACCTGGAGGGCGAAAGCGTCATGGGCCTCTTCGAAGGCGGTCTCCCCGAAGGGCTCGATGCGGATCCCCAGCGGACCGATTGCTCCGAGTACGGCCGTCTGGTCCCCGGCCGCCTCGCGGGCCAGCCGGGCGGCGGCGGTGTTGAGACGCTCGGTCTCGGCAGCCAGGCCGTAGCGGGCCAGCTTGTAGGGGTTGGCCCCGAAGCTGTTCGTCTCCAGCAGTTCGGCCCCCGCCTCGACGTAGTCGCGGTGGATCTCCCGGATCAGATCGGGACGGGTCAGGTTGAGCTCGTCGTAGCAGACGTTCAGGAAAACGCCCCGGGCATAGATCTCGGTGCCCATGGCGCCGTCCAGCAGGTGGACCCGCTCGTCGGTGATGAGATCCCGGAGGCGGCTCATGACCGACCTCCGCTCCGATGGAGGAGGGGGGCCAACCAGCGGGCGGCCTCCTCGAGGTCGAGCCCGCGACGCCGGGCCCAGTCGGCCAGCTGGTCTTCGTCGATCCGGCCCACCGGAAGTAGGTCGCCTCGGGATGCCAGAAGTAGTAGCCGCAGACCGAGGCGGCGGGGTGCATGGCCAGCGAACTGGTCAGGGTGATGCCGGTCGCTTCCTCGGCCTCGAGCAGCTCGAAGAGGGTGCGCTTCTCCAGGTGATCGGGGCAGGCGGGATAACCCGGGGCGGGGCGGATCCCCTGGTAGCGCCCCCGGATCAGTTCCTCGTTGCCCAGGTCCTCTTCCGGGGCGTAGCCCCAGAACTCCCGGCGGACCCGCTCGTGCAGGCGTTCGGCGAAGGCCTCGGCCAGACGGTCGGCCAGCGCCTTCAGCATGATGGCACCGTAGTCGTCGTGCCGGGCCTCGAAGGCGGCGGCGGCCGCATCGGTCCCCAGGCCGGCGGTGACCGCGAAGGCGCCCACCCAGTCGGTCGGTCCCCCGTCATCGGGGGCGACGAAGTCGGCCAGGGCCAGGTTGGGACGCCCGGGCTGCTGCTCGGCCTGCTGGCGCAGGGTGCGCAGGACCGCCCGGACCCCGGAGCGGGCCGGGTCGGCCCAGACCGAGATGTCGTCCTCGGCGGTCCGGTTGGCCGGGAAGAGGCCGAGAATCCCGTGGGCGGTCAGCAGCCCCTCGCCGGTGATGCGACCGAGCATCTCCTGGGCCTCCGCGTAGAGACGGCGGGCGGTCTCCCCGACCAGCGGGTCGTCCAGGATGGCCGGGAAGCGGCCGCCCAGTTCCCAGACGGCGAAGAAGGGGGTCCAGTCGATGCGTTCGATGAGTTCTGCCAGCGGGTAGTCCCGCAGGCGGAGCACCCCCGGCCGGAGCGGTTCCGGGGGTAAGGTGCGCTCCCAGTCGATCAGCAGTCGGTTGGCCCGGGCCTCGGCCAGGGGGAGCAGATGGGTCGGACCCCGGCGTTCCTCGTACTCGGTCCGCAGGCGGCGCTGCCGGGCGCGGTTCTCCTCGGCATGGACGGTGGACCGTTCCTCATGGGTCAGGGCGGAGGCCACCTGCACCGCCCGGGAGGCGTCGGACACGTGCACGACCGGACCCGGGTAGCGGGGGGCGATGCGCACCGCGGTGTGGATCGGCGAGGTGGCTGCCCCGCCGATCAGCAGGGGGGTGGAGAAGCCCAGCCGGGCCATCTCACCGGCCACGTGGGCCATCTCTTCGAGCGAGGGAGTGATCAGACCGCTCAGACCGATCAGGTCGACCCCTTCCCGGCGGGCGGTCTCCAGGATGGTGTCGCTGGGCACCATCACCCCCAGGTCGAGGACCTCGAACCCGTTGCACTGGAGGACGACCTTCACGATCCCCTTGCCGATGTCGTGGACGTCCCCCTTGACGGTGGCCAGCAGCACCCGGTCCTTGGCCTTCCCCGCGCCCGCCTGCTGTTCGGCCTCCAGGAAGGGGACCAGGTGGGCCACGGACTTCTTCATCACCCGGGCACTCTTGACCACCTGGGGCAGGAACATCCGTCCCGAGCCGAAGAGTTCGCCGACCCGGTCCATGCCCCGCATGAGGGGCCCTTCGATGATCTGTATGGCCGAGGAGACCGCCTGACGCGCCTCCTCGGTGTCCTCCACGATGAACCGGTCGATCCCTTCGACCAGGGCGTGTTCGAGCCGTTCCTCCACCGGGAGGGCGCGCCATGGGGCGTTGGGGGTCTCGGCCTGGTCCCGGCCATGGACCCGGCCGGCGATCTCCAGCACGCGTTCGGTGGCATCGGGCCGGCGGTCCAGGACCAGGTCCTCCAGCCGCTCCCGGACATCGTCCGGCATCTCGGTGTAGACCGGCAGGGCGCCGGCGTTGACGATCCCCATGTCCAGGCCGGCCGCCACGGCGTGGAAGAGGAAGACGGCGTGCATGGCCTCGCGCAGGGGGTCGTTGCCGCGGAAGGCGAAGGAGAGGTTGCTGATCCCGCCGCTGGTCAATACCCCGGGCAGCTCGGACTTGAGCCGGCGCACCGCCTCCAGGAAATCGAGGGCATAGGCGGCATGCTCCTCGATGCCGGTCCCGATGGCGAAGACGTTGGGATCGAGGATGATGTCCTCGGGGGGGAACCCGGACTGCTCGGTCAGCAGGCGGAAGGCCCGCCGGCCGATCTCCACCCGTCGGTCCACCGTATCGGCCTGTCCCTGCTCGTCGAAGGCCATCACCACCACCGCCGCGCCGTAGCGGCGGACCTGCCGGGCCTGCCTCAGGAAGGAAGCCTCGCCCTCCTTGAGGCTGAGCGAGTTGACCACCCCTTTGCCCTGCAGACAGCGCAGACCGGCCTCGATCGCCTCCCAGCGGCTGGAGTCGAGCATGACCGGCAGGCGGGCGATGTCGGGTTCGGCCGCCAGCCGCTGGAGGAAGGAGCGCATCGC
>CAYUVJ010000351.1:0-3131 GCA_964447955.1 uncultured Gemmatimonadota bacterium | reverse complement strand
GCGTTCCGGCCGCCGCGCATGTGCACCTGCTCCAAACCGCGGTCCCGATAGCCGGCGATCATGTCGTTGGCGTTCGACATCTGGTAGGTGTTGGTCTGCAGCGTCAGGATGTCCGTGGTGTTGCTCACGGCCATCCGCTCCATCTCTTCGATGGTGTAGGACTGCTGGGTGGCGGTCACGTCGCGCTGGATGATCTCGCGCTCGGCTATGATCGTGACCACCTCACCCACATCCAGCACCGTCGCTTCGAGCTGGAAGTCCCGTGTGGTGGACACACCCACGGTCACCAGCATCTCCTGCACCTCGAACGTCTTGTATCCCATCATGGTCGCCCGCAAGTTATAGCGACTCGGAGGTACGTTGACGATCACGTAGTCGCCATCCGCGTTGGTGAAGGCGCCCATCTGCGTGATGGTGCCGTCCACTTCCAACACGGTGACGTTGACGGCCGCGAGCGGTTCGCCCGTAGCCTGGTCCGTGACCTTGCCGCGGATGGTCCCCGTCGTGCCCTGCGCCAGCGCCGATGCCGGCAGGAGCACGATCAGGACCAGGAATGCGGTCAAGGTCCCCATCAATCGCTTACCCATAGGGTAAACCTCCCGAAACGCATGGAATGTCGCCCCCCTCCGACGAACGCTCCAGGGAAGGGGACAGGACATCTGGAGATGTCTGACAAGCTGAGGCGCAATTCATGTGCCACCCTTCGGACACCTTTCGGAATCTGAACTCGTTCCATCCGGCAGCCGGGAACGCAGAGTGAATTTCGACAGTCGTAGTAGCATGGGTCTAAAGTGGGGAGAATCGGGGTCGGTATTAGCAGAATATTGGTAATGGACGCGCCGGGGAGGCAGACGCCCGTCCATCAGACAACCAGGGTCCGTGAATCCGAGATTCTTAAGATTCCTCTGTGTAATAAATACACGGAATTCCCCGACAAGCCCCTTCGGCAACCGGAAGTCTTCTTCCTGCACCCCGCCATCGATCCCGACGGCGACATCCGGGATGCGGGATATCGCCCTTGGCGATGCGCACTTGATGCGCACTTCCCGAAAACAATCCGCCTCCTCCCATCGTTATCAGGAGTAACCGAACGATGATGTCGCGGCCGCCCAGAACGTCTCGGCCACCTACCTGGCCAAGGTCTTCCAGCAGCTGGCCAAGAACGGGATCCTGCGCAGCCAGCGCGGCGCCAAAGGGGGGTACCGTTTCGGCCGCCTCCCCGAGGAGATCTCCCTGTTCGACATCGTCTCGGTCTGTGAAGGGAACCTGCAGCTCTTCGACTGCCGTCCCGATGAGCGCGGCTGCACCCTGGAGGGGGTCTGTCTGGTCTGCCGCACGTTCCGCGAGACCGAGGCCCGGGTCCGCGAGACCCTCCCCGCTTGGGTGGGCTTCGCCTTTGACCTCTCTCCTTTCTCCTGACTATCGTTCGGCTGCCCTTTCCCCGATCCGGCGAGTCTGCTGAAGGACAGCGGCAAGGCGGACGGGGACGGACCCGGACCGCCAGCGCCGGAGAGGATCCAGCCCCACCGTGCCCGACCGACTCATCACGCCGCATGGCGGATCGCTCACCGACCCCATCGTCCCGCCCGAACGGGCCGCCGAACTCAGTGAGATCTCCCGCGACTGGACCTCCTGGGACCTGACCGAGCGCCAGCTCTGCGACCTGGAACTCATCCTCAACGGCGGCTTCTCCCCCCTGACGGGCTTCCTGGGGAAGGCGGACTATGAGGAGGTCTGCCGCGGGATACGGCTGGCCGACGGCACCCTCTGGCCGATCCCCATCATGCTCGACCTGCCGGAGAACGTGGCCGGATCCCTCTCGGCCGGGGACGTCCTGGCCCTGCGGGACCCTGAGGGAGTCATGCTGGCCGCCCTGACCGTCGAGGAGGTCTGGCAGCCCGACCGGCGCGAAGAGGCGGTCCAGGTCTACGGCAGTGACCATCCCGAACACCCCGGGGTGGTACACCTGCTCGAGCGGACCCACCCATATTATGTATCGGGCCGTCTGGAGGGGCTGCAGCTGCCCACCCACTACGACTACCGCTCCCTGCGTCTGACCCCGCAGGGCCTGCGGGAACAGTTCGCGCAGGCCGGCTGGCGCCGGGTGGTGGCCTTCCAGACCCGCAACCCGATGCACCGGGCCCACCAGGAACTGACCCTGCGGGCGGCCAAGGAGGTCGAGGCCAACCTGCTCATCCACCCGGTGGTGGGGATGACCAAGCCGGGGGACGTGGACCACTATACCCGGGTGCGCTGTTACCAGGCCCTGCTCCCCCGCTACCCCCAGCATACCGTGAAGCTCTCCCTGCTGCCGCTGGCCATGCGGCTGGCCGGGCCCCGTGAAGCGGTCTGGCACGCCATCATCCGCAAAAACCACGGCTGTACCCACTTCATCGTGGGGCGCGACCATGCCGGACCGGGCTCCGATTCCAACGGGCAGGAGTTCTACGGTCCCTATGAGGCCCAGGAACTGCTGAAGCAGCATGAGGAGGAACTGGGGGTCCAGATGGTCCCCTTCCGCATGATGGTCTACGTGGAGGACCTCGACGCCTACTTCCCGGTGGACGAGGTGCCCGAGGGTCAGCGCACCCTCAACATCTCGGGCACCGATCTGCGTCGGCGACTGAGTGAAGGATTGGACATCCCCGAGTGGTTCAGCTTCCCCGACGTGGTGAAGGAACTGCGCCGCAGTCACCCCCCCCGTCACCGGCAGGGTTTCACGGTCTTCTTCACCGGGCTATCGGGCTCGGGCAAGTCGACCATCGCCAACGTCCTGCTGGTCAAGTTCCTGGAGATGGGGGGCCGGCCCGTCACCCTGCTGGACGGCGACCTGGTGCGCAGGCACCTCTCTTCGGAACTGGGTTTCTCCAAGGAGCACCGGGACATCAACATCCGGCGGATCGGTTTCGTGGCCGCGGAGATCACCAAGAACGGGGGGATCGCCCTCTGTGCCCCCATCGCCCCCTACGATAGCGTGCGCAAGGAGGTCCGGGCGCTGGTCGAGGAGGTGGGGGGATTCCAGCTGGTCCACGTGGCCACCCCGCTGGAGGTCTGCGAGCAGCGCGACCGCAAGGGGCTCTACGCCAAGGCCCGCGCCGGCATCATCAAAGAGTTCACCGGCATCAGCGACC
>CAYUVJ010000350.1:0-3140 GCA_964447955.1 uncultured Gemmatimonadota bacterium | reverse complement strand
TGCCCGCCTTCTCGCTGGGGGCCCACGGCTGGGAGTACGGTTACACCTGGCACACCGAGATCGACACGTACGACAAGATCGTCTTCGACGAGGTGCGCAACAACGTGGTGCTGGCCGCCTCGCTGGCCTACCTGGCCTGTGAGGAGGACGACACTCTGCCGCGCACCCAGCGGCTGCTCATCGACCCGCGGACCGGAGAGGTCCGCCCGTGGCCCAGCCCCCGCACCCCGAACCGCAAGGGGGGGAGGGACGAGTGAGAACCTCACGAACGAACCGGGTGATCCGGACCGGAGCGCCCGGCAGGCGGATCCTGCCAGCCGCCCCAGGCGTCACCCCGCTGGCCGCGGTCACCGCTCTCCTGGTGACCGTCCTGGTGATCTTGGCGGCCTGCTCGGGGGGGGAGAGACACCGCTTCCGGGTCGACGAGGTGGATGGGGTGCGGACCGCCCGGACCACCGGCGGTCCCCGCTTCCCGGGTGAGCTCTTCACCTACGAGGAGTTCCTGACCCTGCACCAGGACCCCGTGGTGCCGGGTTCGATGCTGGACCGGCCGACGCTAGCGACCCGGGACGCCTCGGGGGCCTTCTATGTGGCCGACACCGGTTCCAGCCGGATCGTCGTCTTCGACGCCGAGGGACGCTTCGTGCGTACGCTCGGGTCGGCCGGCGAGGGGCCGGGACAATGGATGAACCTGCTGCTGCAGGGCATCGAGGGAGGGGTGGTCCACACCATCGACTTCGCCCGGGGGCGGCTGATCCGCTATCGCAGCGGCGGGGAACTGCTGGAGGAGGTCGTGGTCCCCATCGAGTGGCGCTCCGGGACCTACGGACTCTACCCCCTCGTCGACCAGCGCATGGTGCTGCTCAATCTGAATGACGCCCCGGACGGCACGCGCGAGGCGATCGGTATGGTGCTGACCGATCGGATGCGGCGGCACTGGTCGGTCGCCACCGGCCGGTTCGACGAGACCACGCTCGCCTTCCCCTGCGCCCGCTACTTCGACGGGCTGGGCATCGTGCTGAGCACCGGGCTGAACAGCCGGCTGGACGTCTACCCGGTCGACGGCTCCGCGGTCCACCGCATCGAGGTGGCCGGGCTCACCGAGCCGGCCTGGGCCTGTGTGGGGCGCGACGACCGGGGGTACTGGTGGCTGCGGGTGCCCGACGAACCGGGGGCGGGCGAGGGGGTCGGCGCCCGCTGGCGCCTGCTCAGCCCGGAAGGGGAATGGCTGGGAGAGACCCGCACGCCCGAGTCGGCTCCCGTCCCCGACGTGCAGTCCCGGCTGCTGCCCGTCTCGGTGGCCGGGGACCTGCTGCTGGGGGTGCGCTCCGCACCGGGGGACGAACGCTACGAGGTCGTGGTCTGGCGGATGATCCCGGCCGCGGAGGGCTTCACCTGGCCGTGAGCCGACGGCAGCGCGGCCCGCGGCCCGATCGGCGGCACGGCCGGTCCTCCGGCGGGCTCAGCGGGGTATGAGCCGCCAGCGTTCGGCGGTCGGCCAGGCCTCGGTGCCGGTGGTGTAGAGGAAGCCGTCCCGGATGCTGCCGATCCGGCGCGGCAGTTCCACATAACCCAGGTAGACACCATCGGGGGCGATGAGGTCGTAACGGTAGACCTCGTCGCCCTCTTCGCCGGCCCATGAGGCGGTGGAGGTCCGCCGCACCCAGAAGCGCCCCTGGTCGTCCCCCACCACCTCCTCCATCACCGGCTTGTGGTCCGGGAAGGGCATGCGGTTGAGCAGGGGTTCCCACAGGCCCACCTGGTCGGGGGTCATCCCGGGTCGCTCCAGGAAGTCGGTCTTGAAGCCGGAGATGTCCTCGGCGGTCACCGGTTCAGGCTCGGTGGGCACCTCGCTCACCAGCCAGTCGTCGGTCTCCAGGTCGTAGCGGGTGAGCCGGATCCGGTCCCCGATCCCCCAGGTCACCCATCGGTCCCCGCTCAGCGCCCAGACGAAGGCGGCGGTGAAGGGGATCGAGAGTCCCCGCTCCCCGTCGCCGAAGAAGGCGTTGGGTTCCTGGACCGTCGGCAGCCAGCGCACGTCGGCCATCGTCTCCTCGGTCATCTCGTCATCGGCCAGCACGAGCCGGTAGGAGGCCGACTGCTGTCCCAGCTGGACCGCGAACTCGCTCCGGTCCAGCCAGGGGAAGAGGAGCCGGCCCTGCTCCGGGAACCAGTGGATAGGGCCCAGGGCGGAGCCGGTACGGCGCTGCAGGAGCCCGAAGGGCTGCAGGTTGATGCTCCGCTCGAAGACCCCCTGACGGTCGAAGACGCGCAGGCGCGGCAGGTCCTCCACGGTCAGGTACTCCCCGTGCGGGGCCACCCGGAACCAGCCCCAGTAGTTGCTGTCGAACTCCCCCGGCCCGCTCCCCCGCCGCCCGAAGCGGAAGAGGAAAGTCCCGTCGGGGGCGAAGACCCGTACCTCGCCTTCCCGCTGGTCGGAGACGTAGATGCACCCCTGCTCGTCAGCCGAGACCGCGTCGATGCCCAGGAACTGGTAGGTCTCCTCTCCCTCGGCGACCCCGATGCTCAGCTCCCGCTCGACGGTGAAGAGCGGGCCGGGGTCGACCGCCGGCCGCCGGCTCACCACGAACAGGGTGTCCCCCACCGTGGTGCGCGAGACCGCCTCGGCCCCCCCCGAACCGCCGCAGGCGGGCAGCAGGACCAGGGGGAAGAGGATGAGGACGAGCGCCAGGCCGGCCCGGGTTCGACCGGTCGATGGAAGCAGGACAGGCGGTCGCGACAGCGGTGGGCGGAAAGACCTCGGAGGTGAGGGGGGGCGCAGGGCCATTGCGGGTCTCCACGAGCGGGTACGAGAAGGAGGGGCTCGGCCGGGGCCGGACCACTGTCTGCCTCTATTAAACGGGGATGGGATGCGGTAGTTCTACGCTTTCGGCTCCCGCAGGCGGCGGAAGAACTCCTTGAGCAGGGCGCCGGCCTCCTCAGCCAGTACGCCGGAGGTCACCTCGACCCGATGGTTGAGCCGGGGGTCGCGGCAGATGTCGTAGAGGGTGTCCACCGCACCGGGCCAGACCACGATGTACGGCTCGTCTCTGTGTCCCGCCCGCCTCTTCCCAGCTCAACTTTGTCACTCGGGTCAGACCCAACAGGCTCATCTCCTGCAGCAGACGTATGGCGGTGGC
>CAYUVJ010000349.1:0-3157 GCA_964447955.1 uncultured Gemmatimonadota bacterium | reverse complement strand
GCCCTCGGCCAGTCGATCGCGATCCGGGTGGATGTCGTGCGCAATCCCGCCGGCCAGCCGCCCGATCGCTTCCATCTTCTGCGACTGGCGGAGCTGCTCTTCCACGACCTTATGTCCGGTGATGTCGAACAGATATCCCTTTACACCCGTCAACTCACCCTGCTCGTCGAAGATGCCGACGAGGTTCTCCACGACATGGACAGGCCGTCCGTCCCGGCGCCGGAGAACGTTCTCGAGGTACTTGATCTGCTTTTCCACACGGAGTCGGTCGAGTATGCGCTCCCGGACAGTGGGATCCGGATACAGGTCGGTGACCGGGACCGTCATGGCTTCCTCGACGGAGCCGAATTCGAAGATGTGGGCAAAGGCCGAGTTGCAGTCCTTCAGGGTACCGTCCAGGTCAGCTATGAAGTCCGCGGTAAGGTCATCCTCGAAGAAGGTCCGGTAGCGCTTTTCGCTCTCCTTGAGCTCCGTCTCGGCCCGGACCCGGTCGGTGACGTCGTAGGCTACCACCAGCCGGGCGAATCGACCCCCGAACACCATCATATGCGCATCAAGGTCGACTACAATGGAGGAGCCGTCCTTTCGGAGTTGGCGCCATTGTCCTAAAGTATCATGACCCGGCTCCATCCAGTTCCGGGCGAGGCTTTCAAGCAGTCGCGGCGTGTCCTCGGCCGGGTGGAGATCGGCCAGCGTCATGTGCAGGAACTCATCCCGGGTGTATCCGTATCGACTCACGGCGGCCACGTTCACGGCCAGGAAGCGCATGGTCTCCAGGTCGTGGACCCACATGGGATGGGGATTGTGTTCGAACAGTTCCCGGTAGTGCCGCTCGGACCGGAGACGCTGCTCCCGCATCAGCCCGAAGCCCAGGCCCCCGGCGGCGAGCAGCACGCCGAAGACCGCCATCACCAGGTTTCGACTGCGTGCCCGGGAGTCGGCGAACACCTCCTCCCGATCCACTTTCACCACCAGTCCCCACGGCGTGCCCTTCACTCGCCGGGTGGCCGCCAGCACCCGCACGTCCCGGTAGTCCAGGTAGAATCCGCAATCCTCCCCGCCCTTCAGCGCCGCCGCGGGAGCGGAACCGGGTACGTCAAGCGGGCGGTACAGGGTCAGGGGTGGAGCGTCGGAATACACGAGGGGGACCAGGTAGACCAACCGGCCGTCCTCTGCGACCACCAGGTTGGTCTCCCCGGTCATGGTGGGCACCGGCTCAGCCGACAGGAACGGGTAGAGCCAGCGGAGGGGGTCTTCGGACAGCAGTACGGCGCCGATGGCTACGGAATCGCGGGCGGAAAACACCGGGGCGGCAAAGACGACGGCGATCCGGCCGTCACGGGAATAGATCTCGACGCCGGCTATCCGGTCCCCGATGACCTGTCCGACCAGTCGACGATAGTCGGTGTCCGAGCTGACGGGCTCGCCCCGCCCGGCCATGGACACCCCCTCCGTATCCATGATCATGGCCGAGGAATACCCTCGGTGCCGGATCATCTCCGTCAGCAGATGGTCGAGATAATCCGAGGTCGTTAAAGAAGCGATAACCTCGGCATCCTCTTGACCGGCCTGGACCCAGTGCTCGATCGCGTCCCGGCGGTCGTCGGCCATGGCCGAGAGCCGGGCCGACCACGAAGCCAGGACCTGTGTCTTTTCCTGCGGGATCAGGACGAGGAAGAGTAGTCCGAGTACGGTGATGCAGACGGCGACCAGGGCCCACAGCAGAAGCCTCTTCCGGAGTTGCCCGGGCATGCCTGTAACCCTTCCTAAACTGGCGAGAGAATGGACGGCGGCGCACCGGTTTCAGGAGGTACCGATACTCCAGGTCCGTCACGTGGACGATCGGACTGCTTCGGTCTCCTGATCAGCCACACCAGTTACATAATAGTACTATCAAAATACTGTCAAGAACTGAATAATATCTGCTTATCCATTATTATAATGTTCACGTCCGAAGCCCGTTGACCGCCGGTGCCGCCGCCCGCTTTCATGCGGATATGGGCATCAGGGTCGAGACACGTGAGGACGGGATCGTACGGGTGGTCTTCACCCCCGAGGGGCGTCGTCCCCCCCTGCTGACCGAAGAGGTCTTCCACACCATCGAGGAGGTGGTCACCCGGGCCGAACGGGAGCCTCCGGCCGGCCTCGTCTTCCTGGGCGAATCGGGGGGCGACTTCCAGGCCGGGGTCGACCTGGCGTCCATGGCCTCAGTCCGCACCCGCGAGGAGGCCTGGTGGACCACCCGCCGGGGACAGCGGCTCTTCCAGCGGGTCCACGAGCTGAGTTGCCCCACCGTCACCGCCATCGAAGGGCGCTGTCTGGGAGGCGGGGCCGAACTGGCCCTGGCCTGTAAGGCCCGGATCGCGGCCGACGACCCCGATACCGCCATCGCTTTCCCCGAGGTCCACATCGGGATCCTGCCGGGGTTCGGGGGAACCCAGCGGCTCCCCCGCCTGATCGGCCAGCGTCGCGCCCTCAACATGATCCTGACCGGGCAGGTGGCCCGCTCCGGCCAGGCCTTGACCTGGGGGCTGGTCGACCGGGTCGTTCCGGACGGGGAGCTGGAAGCGACCGCCGTCGCGCTGGTCGCCGAGATCGCGGAGGGCCGCTTCCACCCCGGCGGACCCCGGCTGGGCCGGCGACCGCTGGAACTCCTCTTCGAGGGCTTCGGACCGGGGCGCCGACGGATGCGCAAGTACTACCGCAAGATCGCCCGGCGCCGTACCGGGGGACACTTCCCGGCCCCCGACAAGATCATCGAAGCGGTGGGGATCGCCGCCGACGGGGTCCCGCTGGAGAAGGGCCTGGAGATCGAGGCCGACCTGGAAGCCGACCTGCTGGCCGGCCCGGTGCACAAGCACCTGCTCCAGCTGATGCGCCACCGCCAGGCCCTGCGGCGGCCGCGGGCAGGGACAGAGACGGCTGCCGGCACGGTCGCTCCCGAAGCAGCCGGTTCGGAAGACGCAGAGACGGTGGGAGCCCCCGCCCCGGACGTAGCGAGTGCCGCCCCCTTCGAACCCTCCGATGGACTCCTCACCGCCCTGGAACGGGCGCTGGAGGAACCCCCCGGCGCGGGGGGTGCCTGGGTCGATCCGAGCGATGTGCCCCTGGTCGAGTTCCCCGGCGGGGCCGGCCTACTGCGGCGTCTGCCGGTGGC
>CAYUVJ010000348.1:2221-3179 GCA_964447955.1 uncultured Gemmatimonadota bacterium | reverse complement strand
TCCTCCAGGTCCCCGGGTACGAGGCCGACGACGTGCTGGCCACCCTGGCGGTGGCCGGCCGCGAGGAAGGCATGGAGGTCTATCTGGTCTCGGGGGACAAGGACCTGATGCAGTGTCTCAACCCGGCGGTCTCGATGCTGCGCCCGGGACGCCGGGGAGACGAATGGCAACTGTTGGGAGTCGAGGACGTGCGGGCACGCTACGGTGTCGACCCGGTCCGGATGACCGACGTGCTCGGTCTGATGGGAGATTCCTCGGACAACGTCCCGGGGGTGCCCGGAGTGGGGGAGAAGACCGCCCAGCGGCTCATCCAGGAGTACGGGACGATCGAGGCCCTGCTGGAGCGAGCCGCCGAAGTCCCTCAGAACAAGCTGCGGGAGAACCTGGTCACCTATGCCGATCAGGCACGGATGAGCAAGCGCCTGGTCACCCTCGACCACGAGGTCCCACTCGAGGTGGGGCCGGCCGACCTGCACTTCGAGGGATTCGACCGCCCGAGGCTCATCGAGCTGTTCAACGAACTCGAGTTCACCGCCCTGATGCGGGAACTGCTCGAGGAGGGGGGGACCCCGGAGTCCGAGTCCGAGGACACCGAGTACCGCTGTGTGACCACGACCAAGGAACTGGAAGAGGTCCTGGCCCTATGCTGGGAGGCACCGGTCTTCGCCCTCGACCTGGAGACCACCGGGCTCGACCCGCACCAGGCCGAGGTGGTCGGAGTGAGCCTGTCGGTTCAGGCGGGCGAGGCCTGGTACCTGCCCCTGCGGCACACCGATGGCCCCAACCTGCCGGCCGCGGAGACCCTGGAGCGGCTCCGGGAACTGATCGAGGACCCCGACCGGCCCAAAGCCGGACATAACATCAAGTACGACGCCCTGGTCCTGCGCAACGAGGGGATCGACCTGCAGGGGATCGTCTTCGATACCATGGTGGCCTCCTATCTGCTCAATCCCTCCCG
>CAYUVJ010000348.1:0-2211 GCA_964447955.1 uncultured Gemmatimonadota bacterium | reverse complement strand
GACTCGACTCCCTCTCCCTGGAGTATCTGCAGCACCAGCCGATCCCCATCACCGATCTGATCGGCACCGGCAAGGAGCAACGCTCGTTCGCCGAGGTGCCCGTCGACGAAGCGAGCGTGTATGCCGGCGAGGATGCCGACCTGACCCTGAGACTGATGCTGGAGATGGCGCCCAAGCTGGAACTGCTGGAGCTGCGCGGACTCTTCGACCGGATCGAGGTGCCGCTCATCCCGGTGCTGGTGGCCATGGAGTCCCGCGGGGTCCTGGTCGACCGCGACCTGCTGGGGAAGATGGGGGCGGAGTTCGAGCGGGAACTCGCCGGGCTGGAAGAGGAGATCCACCGGTTGGCCGGCCTGGAGTTCAACGTCAACTCCCCCCAGCAGCTCCAGGAGGTCCTCTTCGACCAGCTGGGGCTGCCCAAGGGGCGCAAGACCAAGACCGGCTACTCGACCGACTCCGAGGTCCTGGAGGGTCTGGTCACCGAGCACCCGATCGCCTCCCGCCTGCTCGACTACCGCTCCATGAGCAAGCTCAAGAGCACCTACATCGACGCACTGCCTCGACTGATCGAACCCCGGACCGGCCGGATCCACACCTCGTTCAACCAGACGGTCGCGACCACCGGCCGCCTCTCTTCGTCGGAACCGAACTTGCAGAACATCCCGGTGCGCACCGAGGCCGGGCGGCGCATCCGGCGGGCCTTCATCGCTCCCCCCGGCCGGGTCCTGCTGTCGGCCGACTACAGCCAGATCGAGCTGCGCATCATGGCCCACCTCTCCCGGGACGAGCGCCTGATCGAGGCCTTCCGCCGGGGGGAGGACATCCACACCAGCACGGCGGCGGCCATCTTCGAGGTGCCTCTCGAAGAGGTGTCCGAGGACCAGCGCCGTCAGGCCAAGACGGTCAATTTCGGAGTGATGTATGGGATGGGGTCGGTCAGCCTGGGTAAGCAGCTCGGTATCCCCTCGGCCCAGGCCAAGGACTTCATCGAGAGTTACTTCGAGCGTTTCCAGGGTGTGGCCCGCTATATCGAGGAGACCCGGGAAGCGGCTCGCCGGAACGGGTTCGTGACCACGCTGCTCCACCGTCGCCGCTACCTGCCGGAACTGGAATCGGGGGCCCATCAGATCCGGGCCTTCGCCGAGCGCACGGCGGTCAACACCCCCATCCAGGGTTCCGCGGCCGACCTCATCAAGCTGGCCATGATCGCCGTTCACGATTGGATCGAGTCCTCGGGGGTGGCGGCCGAGATGATCATCCAGGTCCACGACGAGCTGGTCTTCGAGGTGGACGAGGAGGCCGCTCTCCGGGTCCGGGACCGGGTGATGGAGCGGATGGCCGGGGCGCTCGAGTTGGACGTACCGATCGTGGTCGACGCGGCCTGGTGACGTGACTGGGCGGAAGCCCACTGAGACGTGGAACTTGCTGCTACTCTTCGAAACTTCGACCCGGACCGCGGTGGTGGCGCTGGGTGACGGGACCGGCGAGACCGTCCTGGGCGAACGGATCTACCCGGTCACATCCGGGGGCAGCACTCAGCTGCTGACCGGCGCGCTGAGACTCCTGACCGACCAGGGGGCCGGCCTGGAGGACCTGACCGGGGTGGTGGTGGACCGAGGACCGGGTTCCTACACCGGTCTGCGGATCGGCTATGCCCTGGCCCAGGGGCTGGCCGAGACCCGGGGGATCCCGCTGGCCGGGGTGCCGTCCTTCGATGCCTTCGCCATGATCCACCGGGAGGACCACCGAGCCCTCATCGTCTGCTTCGAAGCGCGTTCCCGCGGCATCGCCTGGGTGACCTACCCCAAAGGGTCCGGCAGGCCCGAAGGAGTGGGAGGGGAGCCCGTGCTCCGGCCGGGCGAAAGGCAGCACGAGATCCTGGAGTGGGAAGGACAGCGCTCGCTGGTCCGGTTCGCCCCGCCCGACGCACTGCCCGGACTCATACCCCGTCCCTGCCGGGCGGTCGGCCCCGGGGTGGACCGTCTGAGCAGCGCCCTGAAAGCCGAGCCGCACAACGACCTGGAACTGATCACCGGGACCGGATACCCGGAGGTGGCCGCCCTCCTGCGGGCGGGGGCCCGGCGCCTGGAGCGCGGGGGTGAGGACCCGGCCCGGGTGGAGCCGCTCTATCTGGGGACGATGGAGCCGCCGGCCAGAGGGGTCTGAGGATGGCCCCGATCGACGATGCCGCGGTCCTGAAGGTGCTGCGCC
>CAYUVJ010000347.1:0-3183 GCA_964447955.1 uncultured Gemmatimonadota bacterium | reverse complement strand
CCATCCGCTGGCCCTGAGCCATAGACAGCAGGTACCCTCCCGTCCGCCGCCCGGGTGTCCGACCGGGCGGCTTTATTTAGGCCATGGGGGAACTGCGGCTCATAGAGGGATCCTGGGAGCGGCTCGAGGAGGGGCTGGTCGAACGGCTGCGGAGCGCGCCGGTAGCCCGACCCTGGTCGCCCCGCTGGCTGCTGGTGCCGCACCGCGAACTGCGCACCCACCTCTACCGGCGGCTGGCCGAGCGGCTCGGGGCGGCGGCCGGGCTGCATGTCCTCTTCCTGCGCGATGCCGCCGCCGCGGTCCTCGAGACGTCCGGCGCCTCTCCGCCGGCCCTGCTGAGCGAGACGGCCCGCGACCTGCTGCTGCGCGACGCGGTCCGGGAACAGACCCCGGCCATCGAGTCCCTTCTGGGGGGGAGCGCGCGCATCACCCCGGCCTTCCACCAGGCCCTGCGCAAGACGGTCTACGACCTGCGGGAGGCGGGGGTCACCCCGACCGCGGTGGCCGACCTGGCGGCCGGGGCCGGGGGGCGGGCCCGGGGCCGCCTGCGCACGGTGGCTGCCGTCTACCGTTCCTGGTCCGAGCGCATCGAGCGGCTTGCCCGTTCGTCCCGATCCGGGGGGCCGGCCGCCTACGACCGTGAGGGACTCTTCCGGGCGGCCGCCGCGGTGCTGGCCGGGGGTTCCCCGGTCCCGGCCGAGCAGGTGGTCGTCTACGGATTCTACGATCTGACCGGAGGTCAGGCGGCCTTTCTGGACGCTCTCGCGACGGCGACCGACGTCGACCTGCTGGTCCCCGTCTACCCCGAGACCGAGGACTATGCCGGCGCTCTGCTGGGCCGCTGGCGCGAACGGGCGGGAGAGGGGGGGCCGGACAGGACGCCGGGAGCACCGTCCGGGGGCCGGGACGACATCGACGGGGATCTCGCCTGGCTCTCCCTGACCGATCTGTTCGACCGTCTTCGGGGAACCTCCGGCGGGGGGGATGACGCAGCAACAGGGTCGGAGGGACCCACCACCGTGACCATCGCCTCCGCCCCGGGACCGGGGCGGGAGGTCGACCTGGCCCTGCGGCTGCTGGCCGCTGCCTGGTCGGCCGGCTGGCCGGCCGAGACGACGCGGGTGGCCGCCCCCTCGCCCGAGGTCTACCGCCGGCTCCTCCAGGAGGAGTCGGCCGGGGCCGCCTTCGGTCCGCTGCCGGCGGCCGGCGAGGAGGAACGCCGCGTCCTGCGCACCCTGCTGGCGGTCCTCGACCTGACCGCCGAGGAAGTAGCGGCCGCCACGCTAACCCGGGCCCTCGCGGAACTGGCCGGACCCGACGAACCGGAACCACCCGGGGAACGGCTCCTCCGGGAACTGGCGCCGGGCGCCCCCCTGGCCGACTGGGTCCGGCTCCTGGAGTCCGGACACGACCACACCGAGGCCCTGATCGCCGACCTGGAGGAGACGGCGGCTCAGACGCCCCCGGCCGACGATCCCGAGATCGCCCCCGACCACACCGGGCGGCTGCGCCGTCTGCTCCGGCGGAGGGATAGGCTGGCCGCAGGGGCGCAGCGCCTGGCCGACGTCTCCGGACTGCTCGACGGGGTCCCCGTCACGGCCGACTGGATGGACTGGGCCCGGCGGCTCGAGGAACTGCTGGGGAGCCTGAAGACGTCGGGGGACGAAGGGCCCTCCCTCGACCTCCTGCGCTCCCTGGCGGTGCTCGGTACCCCGGGGAGCCGGGAGGACGTCCGCTGGATCGTGCGCCGCCGCCTGCAGGAGACCGGTCCCGCCCCGCCGTTCCCCTACGGTTCGATCATGGACCTGCGGGGGTGCCGGAACCGGCTCACCCTGGTGCTGGGGATGAGCGAGACCGGCTGGCCGCGTCGCCCCAGTCCCGACCCCCTCCTGCTCGATCCCGAGCGGCAGCAGCTGCGGAAGGGACAGGAGTGGCTCCTGCCCGACGCCCGGCACCGGCTGCACGAGGACCGGCTCCTCTTCCGACTGCTCCTGACCTCGGCCCGCCATGTGGTCCTGCTCTATCCACGTCTCGATGTGACCGGCAAGGTGCGTCGGGCCAGCCCCCATCTACTGGGACTCGCCCGCCGGATCGTCGATCCCACCCTGACCCAGGACGACCTGGAGGTACTCGTCCGGCTCGGGGTACGGCCGCTCGACGAGCCGAGTCCGGGGCCCGACGAACCCCTGCTGGGCCGGCTCGACCGGGACCTGGCCGCGGTCGGCCGGGCTATCGGCGACCATGACCCCCAGGCCTTATGCGCCCTCTGGGACAGCCCGACCTTCCGGGCCGGCTGGCGGGCGGAACAGGCCCGCTGGCGGGAGGGGCCTGGGCCCTGGTCGGGTTTCCTCTCTCCGGCGGCGGCCCGGGCGGCCGCCCTCCGCTTCGGCCTGGGTGAACCGGGCCGGCTCTCGATCAGTCGGCTCCAGGACTACGCCGTCTGTCCCTGGCGGGCATTCCTGCTGCACGTTCTGGGACTGCCGCGACAAAGGGAGACGCTCGCCGGACGGCTCGACCCGCTCGAACGCGGGCAGGTCGTGCACCGGGTTCTGGAACAGTTCGTCCGGGACGAGGTGACCACCGGGCGTTGGCCCCCCGACCCCGGGGCGACCCCGGACGTCCTCGTCCGGTTGGAAACGCTGGTGGCGCGGGAGGTCGCGCGGGCCTACCGGGCGCGGGGCCGTCCGGCCCCCGTCCTGGAGCGGGTCGACCGCCGCCGCCTCCTCGACCGTCTGCAGGCCTGGCTGACGGGGGAGCAGCAGGACGGGGAGGGGGCCGGGGAGGGGGGCGCCGGGAGCTTCCGGGGGGGCTGGATGCCGGTCGCCTTCGAGGAGGCCTTCGAGCTCCCCATCGAGGTCGCCGACCGGCACCTCCGGCTGCATGGACGGCTCGACCGGGTGGATGCCGGTCCCGAGGGTCAGCGGCGCATCCTCGACTACAAGACGGGGCGCTCCCGCCCGTCCGCCCCCGAGGACCCGGGGGCGGGCACCAACCTGCAGCTGGCCCTCTATCTGAAGACCTTGCGCGATACGGCCGAATCCGGCGTGGCCTGGGCCTCGACCGTGGTAATGTTCCGCCTGTGCATCTTCGTTCTGGCCGGCGTTCTGCCCGCCAGTCTGCTGGGCCTGAGCATCTGGCTTTGGGGACAGGGCAGCGCCACAGCGGGCGATATCGCGGCGGCCG
>CAYUVJ010000346.1:0-3188 GCA_964447955.1 uncultured Gemmatimonadota bacterium | reverse complement strand
GGATCCGGACGAACAGCACCCCGGCCCCGCGCGCCTCCCGGTAGAGCTCCTCCGCCCCGCTCGATATGGTGCGGATGTCACGGTAGAAGATCGTGCAGTCGATCCCCTGCCGCGCCATGTTGAGCGCCTGCTTGATGGCCGTGGGACAGCAGTAGCGTGAACATCCGGGATAGGCCTTGGGGTCCCTGGAACCTACACAGAGGATGAAAGCCGCGCTCTTCGGTCGCCCCCCCTCGGTCTTGAGGGGATCGAGCATGCTGCAGAAGAGTCGCTCCATCTCCTCGCTGGTGATGACGTTGTGGAATTTCCTGTAGCCGTACTCGGCGACCGGGTCGTAGAGGTCGGCACCGAAGGCCAGGATGATGGCACCCACCTCGATGCTATCGGAGTGCTGCCCTTTCAGCTGCACATCGAAGTTGCCGACGTAGCCGCTGATGGCCTCCACCTCGGTCTCCAGCAGGACGCGGGCACCGCTGTCCCTCAGCCGGGTGATGTTCTCTTCCAGGACCTCGGCGGCAGGCCGCATGTTGGGATAGAGCACCTTGAGGTCGGGACCCTGGAGCCGTCCGCCCAGCCGGCCCGTCTTCTCGACCAGGGTCACCGGGAAACCCTGGACCGCCAGGTCGGTGGCTGCCCTCATACCCGCGATCCCCCCTCCGATGACCAGGGCAGTGCGGGTGACCGGCATCTCGCCGGCCAAGAGCGGTTCCAGGTGCCCGGCTCGGGCTACTCCCATGCGGATCAGGTCGCGGGCCTTGTGCTGCGCTTCATCGCGATGGGCGGTATGGACCCAGGTGCACTGGTCCCGGATGTTGACCATCTCGAAGAGATACGGATTGAACCCTATCCGATCGAGGGTCTCGCGGAAGATGGGCTCGTGGGTCCGGGGCGTGCAGGCCGCCACGACTACCCGGTTGAGACGATGCTCATGGATCATCGCGACCAGTTCGTCCTGGCCGGTGGACGAGCAGGAGAAGAGGTGGGTCGAGGCCGCCACTACCCCGGGCAGTGTCGCGGCAGAGGCGGAGAGCGCCTCGCAGTCGACCACCCCGCCGATGTTGACCCCGCAGTTGCAGACCATCACCCCGATTCGGGGCGGACCGCTCAGGTCCATCGGTTCTACCTTCACCGGTTCTTCGGTGATCCGGTGCCCGGCCAGGAAGAGCTCGGCCCGGGCCGCCGCTGCCGAGGCTTGGGCCACCGCATCGGGGATGACCTGGGGACCGACCGCACTGCCACAGACATAGACCCCTTCCCGGACCGTCTCGACCGCCGAAACGGCCGGGTCGCGCGGGGCGATGAAACCGTAGCGGTCGTTCTCGATGCCCAGGATCCCGGCCAGCTCGACCGCCCCGTCGTTCGGCGCGGCCGCCACGGAGAGGACCACAAGGTCGGCCTGGATCTGTATCTGACCGCCGCCACGTGTGTCTTCCACATAGACGAGCAGACTATCGTCCTCAGGTACCTGTTCGATCTTGGCCGGCCGTCCCCGTACATATTCCGCACTCTTCTCCTCGTAGGAGCGGAGCACGAAGTCGTCATACCCCTTCCCGAAGGCACGCAGGTCGGTGTAGAGGATGGTGACGTCCTCGATCCCGGGGTCGTGCTGGCGCACGAGCATCGAGTCCTTGACCGCGTTCATGCAGCAGAAGCGGCTGCAGTAGGGTCGTCCCCCCTCCCCCCTCGCTCCCACACACTGCACGAAGACTATCCTCCGGGGAGTCTGACGGTCGGAGGGTCGGACCACGTGTCCCCGGGTCACCCCCGTAGCGTTGAGCATCCGCTCCAGTTCGAGGCTCGTCACCACGTTGGGGAACCGGCCATAGCCGTAGTTGCCCAGCTGGCGGGCGTCGAACTCCTGGAACCCGATGGCCACCAGGATGGAACCGACATCGAGGTCGATCTCCTCGGGCTGCTGATCGAAATCGATGGCCCCCACGTCGCAGACGCTCAGACAGTGGTTGCAGGCCAGGATCTTCTTGTTCAGGCAGGATTCCCGGTCGATGACGTAGGTGGCCGGGACCGACTGCGGGAAGGGCCGGTAGATCGCCTTGCGGGCTTTCAGCCCGACATCGAACTCGTTCCCCCCCACCTGGGGGCAGGCCTCCTCACACAGACCGCAGGCCACGCAGAGGTCCTCGTCCACATAGCGCGGGTTCTTGCGGACCGTCACCCGGAAGTCGCCGGCCTCTCCCTCACAGCCGACCACCTCGGCGTTAGTGACCACCTCGATCAGAGGATGCCGACCGGCATCCATGGCCTTAGGCCCGAGGATTCAGATCGAGCAGTCCATGGTGGGGAAGGTCTTATCCAACTGGGCCATCCGGCCGCCCAGCGAAGGTGACTTCTCCACCAGGGTCACCGGGATACGGGCGTCGGCCAGGTCGAGGGCCGCCTGGATACCGGCGATCCCCCCTCCAATGACCAGCGCGCGTCGTTCCCGCGTCTCCTCGATGAGTTCCTCGACGTGTTCCGGTTCCTGGTTCATCATCCGTCCTCTTCAGGGCGTCCCGGACCGCTGCCGCGGCCCCGGGAACCGGCTCGTGCTTCTAGTCAGTCTTCTCAGCCGCCTCGGCGACCGGCTCGGCCTGGGGACTCCCCCCGCCGTATTCCTTCTGCCAGTACTCGTAGCCCGCGTCGAACGCCTGCAGGTTGAGTTTCTCGGTGCCCTCGGGGACCGAATCGGCCACCGCCTCGCGCATCAGATCCGGTTCCACGATCCCGGTGACCCCGGTCATGAAGCCGAGCATCACGATGTTCTGGACGATGACCCGGCCGATCTCCTCGGCGATGCGGGTCGAGGGGACCCCGTAGGCCTTCTGCTTCTTGGCCGGGTCGGGGGTGACCAGGTCGCTCTCGTAGATGAGGGCCCCGTCCTCGGCCAGTTCGTCCTTGTACTTGTCGTAGCCCTCGCCCGACATGATGACGAAGTAGTCGGGGCGGCGGATGTAGGGGTAGAGCACCTCGTCCTCGGAGAGCACCAGGGTGGCACTGCAGGCCGACCCCCGGGCTTCCGGCCCGAAGCTCTGGATCATCGTGGCGTGGTGGCCGGCGTTGATGGAGTAGGCCCGGCCCAGGATGTAGCCGAGCAGGACCGACCCCTGGCCGCCCAGTCCGGTGATGCGGAACTCGGTCTTAGCCACGGAGATAGCCTCCTTCCGGCGGCATCGGCACAAAATCGTCCCCGA
>CAYUVJ010000345.1:2859-3197 GCA_964447955.1 uncultured Gemmatimonadota bacterium | reverse complement strand
ACAAATGGTTCTACCGAAATCCTTCTAACTACAGCCGGTTCAACGGTACCGAGGGGAGCAAGAACGACCCCGACCGGCTGGGCCGCCCCGACTCCGAGGACATCAACCGCAACGGCTATCTCGACCTGGGTAGCAACTACGTCTCCTATGTACTCGACCTCAGTCCCGACTCCCCGGACAGTATCTACGTACAGGGGGGGGATGAAGACCCGGCCACGTGGGGTGAGGAGACCTCGTGGCGGCTCTACCGCATCCCCTTCTCCGATGTCTCGGCCAGCGTAGGGGCCCCCGACCTGAGCCGGGTGGAGAGCGTGCGTCTCTGGATCACAGCGGCCCCC
>CAYUVJ010000345.1:0-2849 GCA_964447955.1 uncultured Gemmatimonadota bacterium | reverse complement strand
TGGTGGATGCCGGCGGATTCACCCTGCCCGAGGAGACCCTGCGGGTGAGTGTGCGCAACACCTTCGAGAACGCCGGGATCTACACCCCGCCCCCCGGGGTGGTCATCGTGCGCGACCGGGTCTCGAACCTGCTGCAGCAGGAGCAGTCACTGGCCATGGTTTTCAACCAGCTCCCTCCGGGGGTGGAGGGAGAGGCCCTCAAGAGCATCGCCCGGGCCGAAGACTTCACCCAGTACCGTGGGCTGGCTATGTACCTGAACGCCCAGCCGGCCGAGACCTGGATGGCCACTCCCGACACCTCGTACATCGAGGCCTTCCTGCGCTTCGGTGCCGACCAGAACAACTACTACGAGTATCGCAGACGGGTCTTCCCGGACTGGGACGAGCGCAACCACATGGAGATCGACTTCGACCGGATCACCCGGCTGAAGACGGACCTGCTCGACCGGTGGGGGGCCGCCCCCGGGATACCCGACACCACCGATGGCGATTACCGGGTGGTCGGGCGGCCCTCGCTGACCAATATCCGGCGGATCACCATCGGGGTACGCAACCTGCATCCCACGCTGCCGCTCAACGGGGAATACTGGGCCGACGAGCTGCGGGTGACCGAGGTGCGTCGGGACCGGGGGTCCGCCCTGCGGACCGCGGTGCGGGCTCAGTTGGCCGACGTGGCCACCGTCGACTTCCGGCTCAACCGGCGCACGGCCGATTTCCAGACCCTGCGGGACCGGCGTGGCTCGCTGAGCACGACGACCTCGAGTACCCTCTCCCTGCGGGCAGGGCTGGACAAGTTCACCCCCGCCCGCTGGGGACTGGCCATCCCCTTGACCGTGAACTGGCGGCGTAACCTGAGCCTGCCCAAGTACCTGCCCGGCTCCGACCTCGTCCTGGCCGAGGAAGAACGCTACGACAGCCGGACATCCATGGACGACGGGAGTGTCTCGATCGGCTTCCGCAAGAACACCGACAGCGAGAACCCGCTGACCGCCTGGACGATCGACCGGATGAGTGCCAACGTGACCGCCAGCCGACGGGACGGGCGGAGCCCGGTCAACCCGGTCAACGAATCGTTCCAGATCAACGGGCAGTTCAACTGGGATCTCACCCCCCGCTGGCAGGCCAGTTGGCACCCCTTCAAGTGGCTCTTCTTCCTGCCCCGCTCGGTGCGCGAGACGCCCTTGAACCCGGTCCCGACCCAGCTCGACTACAATTTCAACGCCACCCAGACCGGGGAACGGGTGGCCGACCGCAACCTGGTGGAACGCCGCCGTTACGCCCTGACCGGCGCCGAGCGGTTCAACCTGGCCCTGCGCCCCTTCGAGCCGCTGCGCAGCACCTACCAGCTCAGCTACGACCGAGACCTGACCGAGGACTGGTCGCTCAGCGACGGCAACCTCGGCCGGGAGATCGGCCGGCGGCAGCTCTTCGACACCATCTGGGAGCCGGGGACCTTCCGCTGGCTCACTCAGCGCTACCAGTTCCGCTCCGATTACCGGGAGAACAACGACCCCCGCTTCAACACCCGGGTGGTCGCCACCGATAGCGGACCGCAGACGGTCCGGATGGGTCGGGACGTGACTTCCATCACCACCGCCGAGGCGAACTACGCCCTGCTGCTCACGCAGCTGCTGGGCACCCCCAGCCCGCGTGAGGGTCTCACCGGTCTCGACCGGTTCCTCAACGACCTGAAGGATCTAGCCCGTCGGATGCAGCCGGTGGTCATCGACCTCAGCCAGCAGCGTAACGCCAACCAGTACAACCTGGCCGGCCGGCCGGGGCTCGCCTACCGCTTCGGTCTGCAGGCCGAACCCGACGTGGACCGCAGTCCGGCGGTCTCCACGCAGCAGTCCCTAACCCGGACTACCGACCAGCTGAACCTGAGCACCGGGGTCGAACTCCCGCTGAACGCCTACCTCGAAACCCGTCCGCGCTGGAACTGGACCGACAACCTGAGTGAGTCCCGGACCACTTTCACTTCCTCGGTCACCTGGCCCTCGGCCAACCTGCGCTGGATGGGTCTGGGCAGTCTGTGGATCTTCCCCCGTATCAGCCGAGGGGCGATGCTGAGCAGCGGCTACGAGATCACCAGTGAGGACACCGACTGGCTCAACGACCTGGAAGGGGGGATCCGGTCCCCCTACAGCAACCGCCGCACCATCGCCTGGCGTCCGTTCCTCTCCCTGCAGATGACCCTGAACAACGGGATGACCGTGACGGTGGGCCGCAACCGGATGAACAGCGTGATGGAACAACTGAGCAACCGGGGGAGCCGGGTCAACACTTCGAATGCCGACCTGCGATTCGGTCTGTCCTACTCCTTCAGTGCCCCTCAGGGGATCAAGATCCCCTTCTTCGGTCAGCAGCTGCGCTTCACCAGCGACCTGCAGTTGCAGTTGGACGTGGCCCGCAGCGAATCGTTGACCGAGGTGCAGATCCGGAGGAGCGACGACGGGGGGATCCACTTCTACTACGACCATCCCACCCCCACCCAGTCCACAGCCACATGGTCGTTCCAGCCGATCATACGGTATGATTTCAGTCGCCGGGTACAGGGCGGTCTGGACATGTTGTTCGAGAACACCGACGACCGCCTGATGCAGCGCACCCGGAAGGTCCGTGAGGTGGCCCTCTTCGTGAACCTCTTATTCAGTTGACCCACAGGGGGGGAAGAACGTGACCCGATCGCTCCACAGCCTTATCCTGTCCGCCCTGCTGCTGCTCTCCGCCTGCGGGGCGAGGGTGGCCGGCGGTGCCCGGCCCCCCTTCGACGGTCAAGCCGCCCTGGCCCTGGTGAAGATCCAGACCGACTTCGGTCCCCGGGTGCCGGGGACCGAGGCCCACCGGGC
>CAYUVJ010000344.1:0-3213 GCA_964447955.1 uncultured Gemmatimonadota bacterium | reverse complement strand
GCGAAGGCACTCCGCAGGTAGTCCCGCAGTTCGTGGTTGTAGGGGAACCACCAGGGGGGGCGCCGGGCGTGGTACTCCTCGCTGACGTGCTTGATCGCGCTCATCCCGATGAGTCCGTAGCGTCCGTGGGTCCGGCCGATCCCGCTACGTCCTTCCCCGCCGAAGGTAGCCTGGGGTTCTCCGTACCCGGTTCCGTGGTCGTTGATACCGACCGAGCCGACCCGCAGCTGCCGGGCGATCTGGCGGGCCCGCACCGGGTTCTCGGTCCAGACCGAGGCGGTCATGCCGTAAGGGGAGTCGTTGGCCAGATGGACCGCCTCGTCGATCGAGTCCACCACCATGACCGGGATGACCGGGCCGTAGGTGTCCACGCGCATGATGGGCATCGAATGGTCTACCCCGGCCAGCAGGGTGGGGGGGTAGAACCAGCCGGGTCCGGTCGGCACATTGCCGCCCACCAGCAGTTTGGCCCCCCGGGCGACCGCGTCGGCCACGTGCCCGATGACCACGTCGCGCTGCCGGGCGAGGGTCATCGGTCCGATGTCGGTCTGCGGGTGCAGGGGGTCGCCCACTCGCAGGGAGGCCACGATCCGGGCCAGACGCTCCAGGAAGGGCCGGGCGATGCTCCGCTCCACGTAGACGCGCTGGATCCCGGCGCTGACCTGTCCGGCGTTGGCCAGTCCCCACCAGGCCACTCCCATGGTGGTCCGCTCGAGGTCGCAGTCGGCGCAGATGATGGCCGCGTCCTTCCCGTCCATCTGCAGGGTCACGGGGGTGAGTGCCTCGGCCGCGGCGGTCATGATCCGCTGTCCCCCCACCTGACTCCCCAGGAAGGAGATCCGACGGATCACCGGGTTGCGGGCCAGGCAGAACATGGCTTCGTCGGTCACCAGGGCGGTGTTGACCACCCCCGGCGGCAGGTCGGCCCGCTCCAGCAGCCGCTGCAGGGCCAGGGCCGAGAAGGGGGCGACCGGGCTGGGACGCAACACCACCGTGTTGCCGGCGGCCAGGGCCTGGACCACCTCCGTGGTCGGGATCAGGAAGGGGAGGTTCCAGGGAGTGATGATGAGGACTGGACCGGCCGGCTCGAATCGGACCACGCCGCGCTTGCCGGCCATGAGCGGGTTCTGGTAGGTGTGCTTCTCCGGAGCCAGGTCCTCGGCGGCGTTACGGGCCAGGTAGCGGCAGGTGTCGGCCGAGGCGAACAGCTCGACGGCCAGGGCCTCGGTGAGCGGCTTGCCCTGTTCGGTGGCGATCAAGGTGGCGATGGCGTCCTGGAAGCGCTCCAGCAGACGGGCGAAACGGGTCAGATAGCGTCCGCGCTCCTCGAACCCGAGGCTGCTCCAGACCGGGAAGGCCTTGCGGGCGGCCAGCACCGCCATCTCGGCTACTTCGGTCCCGCCCAGTTGGACACGGGCGAACGGTTCCCCGGTGGCCGGGTTGTCCACATCGACCAGCCGGCCGATGGGATACTCCTGGCCGCCGATCCAGGATCCGGAGACCTCCTCCCCGTCGGGGATGAGCTTCATCGGGTCTTTCAATCGCTCTACCATGGGCTCAAATCTGCCAGAAGCGGCGGGCGGTGTCCATGAGAACCCGGGCGCAGTCGATCACCGAGGGAAGATCGACCCATTCCACGGCGGCATGGGCTCCCTCGCCCCCGGGACCGTAGAGGACGGTCGGGATACCGGCATCGGCGAAGATGGCGGCATCGGTCCAGTAGCCGACCCCGGCCAGGGTGGGGGGCCGGCTGTGGACGGTCTCGGCGGCGCCGGAGAGGGCGGTCACCACCGCTTCGCCCTGAGGGCAGACCATGGGGTTGCGGTGGAAGGTAAAGATCACCTCGGCCTTAGGGTCGGCTGTCCGGACGGTCGCCACGATCTCCTGCTGCACCTCCTCGAGCTGCTCCCCCGGCAGGGTGCGGCGCTCGATCCGCAACCGACAGTCGGGGGCGTAGGTGGATAGTCCCACCCCCCCCTCGACCATGGCGGCGTGCATCGAGGCTGGTCCCACCCGCTCGGCTGTCCGCTCCCGCAGTACGACCCGGTCGAGGGTCTCGAGGGCGGTGATGACCGACCCCATGCGGGCGATGGCGCTTTCCCCCAGGTCCCAGCGGCTGCCGTGGGCGGCGGTCCCCCGGGTCACCACGTCGGCCCAGACGAACCCTTTGTGGGTGACCACCAGTTCCCCCCCGGTCGGTTCGGTGATGACGGCCCCGTCGGCCTCGTAGCGGGCGGCGAACGCCTCGGCCCCGATACTGCCGTGCTCCTCATCGCAGACCAGGGCAACCAGCAGTCGGCCCTTGAGCCCCTCCGCGAACAGTCCGGCCGCTGCGGCCATGACCGCCGCCACCCCGCCCTTCATATCGAAGGACCCCCGACCATAGAGGCGGTCTCCCTCCCGTCGGGGCTCGAAGGGGGGGATGGTCATCCCGTCGGTCCCGACCGTGTCGAGATGTCCGCACAGCACCAGGGCCGGTCCCGCTCCACTCCCGGCTTCGGCGACCATGTTGCATCGGCCGGGCGCCACTTCCTCGACCCGGGCGGAGAGACCGTGTCGGATCAGCCAGTCACAGGCGAACTCGGCGATCGCCTTTTCCCCCGTCCCTTCTTGCGGCGCCAGGATCGGATTCACCGAGGGGATGGCGACGAGCTGCTCGAGCAGCCCGATGGTCATGGAAGGATCCGGATGTCCCGTCACGGCGGACTCCTGGCGCTGGCGGTTCGTCAGGTGGTGCGGTCGGATTCTAGCGGGTGTCGAGGGGGTGAGGGAACCCGCTGTCAACCACAGGGCAGGATGCTCTCGGCTTCCTCGGAACCGTCGAGCGGCACCAGGATCCGGTGGTACATCGCCCCTCACCTCCTTGGAGACGATTATACCACGGACCGTACGGGGGTTCAGCCGTCGCCGGGGATCGGCTGGACGATCGAGCACGAGTTGGATGTCCTGACCTACTCGGCCGCCCGGTTCGTCTTTCAGGCCCTGACCGACCGGGGCCAGTTGAGTGTCGGGACGGTGTGGTTCGAGGACGGGATGATGGTCCTGGAGGGGGTGAACCACTATGAGACCCCGGTGCTCAGCTCCCCGGTTCGGTCTCATCCTCCCGGATGCGGGGAGCGATCCCGATCCCGGTGGCCGCGCAGAGCAGGGCGAAGAGGAACCCGGTGTAGTTCATCACCGCCCAGGGCAGGTAGTGCAGGGTCGGGACTCCCA
>CAYUVJ010000343.1:279-3237 GCA_964447955.1 uncultured Gemmatimonadota bacterium | reverse complement strand
GGGTCGGACGCCGACGGGATCGGGTCGTTGTTTCTGATCCAGCAGGGCGGTCAGTTCGGAGGGGTAGTCCTCTCCGAGCAAGGCACTCAGTCCGGACGGCGCCGATGTCGGTCCGGCCACGAGGCGGCCGAACACCTCCAGCGTCCCGGCCACCAGCCCGGCCCAGAGTCCCGCGGCCGCGCCGACCCCCTGGGGGCGGGGACGATCCGTGCGCCCGGCACCGCCGCGGCGGGCGATAAGCAGTGCGGCGGCCCCGGCCACCCAGGCCCAGAGACAGCAGAAACAGTTGCCGAGATCGAGCAGGGGGATCACCGAGGCGAGACCGGCTCCCAGCCCGCCCCAGAAGACCCCGTGCAGTGTCTCATCGCTCCAACGCATCTCGACCTCCGACGACGAGGAAGGCCAGCGGCAACGCCGCCAGGAGTCCGGTCAGGGCCCGCCAACCACCCGGCGTGGCCCACATCCCCAGGAGGTTGCCGGTACCATCGATGGCCAGCGGGATCAGCCCGAGCAGGGCGGCGCGTGGGATCTGCCGCCGTCCGAACACCCAGCGCCAGCCGGCCGCGAGCACACCGCCGGCCGCCAGCCCCAGGTAGAAACCCGCACAGCGCGAACAGACCGCCAGCGTCGCCCCTCCCATCAGAGAGCGTTCGGGCTGTTGATGGCAGAAGGGGGCGAACACCATCCGGACGAACCGGTCGATCGAGCTGCCGGATCCTGCCCCATAGGCGATGAGCAGGAGCAGGACCGGGACGCAGAGCAGCAGCGTCCAGACCAGCCAGCGCCCACGTGACAGGATCGCCGGCGGCTCCTCGGGCGGGGAGTTCGGGTCCGGGAAAGACATGAGGGGAGTCTAGGTCGGCGGAACGGGTCGGGTCAATCCTCAGGCTCTCGAGGCAGGCGGTCCGAGCCTTCGGTGATCCGGATCTCACTGATGTTTGAAGAGAAGTCAATATCAACAAAGATGTACGATATGGTGCGTATAGATGTTTTGTGGTGTGTCTTCGCCCATCCTTCCAGGGTCTCACCGATCGCTCCCCGTTGGGCCGCACTGTGCCAGACCAGAAGCCGGCCCGCGCTCGGCAGCCGGGGCAGCAGAAGGGGGAGGAGCCGTTCGGGTGGAGCGACCGCCCGGGCGGTGAGCAGGGGGAAGCCGGCAACCCAGTCCTCGTCCTGGTCCTCCAGGCGTCCGACCACGATCTCCACGCGGCCGCCGAGTCCCAGTCGAACGACGGCCCGCTGGAGCCAGTCGGCCCGCTTGGCCCGGGCCTCCAGCAAGACGACCGACGTGGACGGGGAAGCCAGGGCGAGGGGTATCCCCGGGAGTCCGCCCCCTGAGCCGATATCCAGCAGGGTCGATGGGAGCGGACCGAAGGCGAGGGCGGCCAGCGCATCCCCGACATGACGGACCGGCCCCTGACGCAGCGCAGCCGGACTCAGCAGGTCGATCCGAGCGGCCTCTTCTTCGAGCTCCGTCCAGAAACGCAGCTGCTCGTCCAGCCCTCGGTGGGGCAGGGTGATGCCCAGGGAGGAAAGGGCCCGGGTCAGTGCCGCGGCGTTGTGGTCGGGGGCCGTCATCCCCGGAACGTTTCACGTGGAACAACCGGGGCGGGGTGCCCCCGGAACGCCCGGTGTTTCACGTGAAACACCGGCTCATGCGGCGGTTGCCGGCTTGCGGGGGTGCACCAGCTCGGTCTGGACGATGGAGAGTATATTGAACATGGTCCAGTAGAGTACCAGTCCGGATGCCAGCTTGTGGAAAAGGAATAACATCATGAGGGGCATGATGATGACCAGAGCTCTCTGCTGAGGGTTCTTGAGCTGGGCCCGCTGCTGGATGAACATGGTCACGGCCATCAGGGCGGGGATCACCATGTAGGGATCCCGCAACGACAGGTCGGTGATCCAGGCTACGAACGGCGCTCCGCGCAGTTCAATGGTGCTGCGGAAGACCTGGAAAAGGGCGAAGAAGACCGGCATCTGCAGCAAGAGCGGAAAACAACCGCCGATTGGATTGACCCCGTGCTCCTTGTAGAGGTTCATCATCTTCCGGTTCATCTTCTCCGCGTCATCTTTGTACTTCTCCCGGATCTCCTGGAGCCTGGGCGAGAGTTCCTGCATCGCGTGCATGCTCTCATAAGACTTCCTGGTCAGCGGGTAGACCAGAAGCTTCACCAGGACCGAGAAGATGATGATGACCAGACCGTAGTTCGGGATGAAGGCGTGGACCCAGGTGAACAGGGTCAGGATCAGCTTGCTGATGGGTCGGATGAAGCCCCAGCCGAAGTCCATCATCTTGGGGAGTTCGACCTGGTAGGCTCGCAGGACGCGGTAGTCGATCGGCCCCAGGTAGACCAACGTCTCAAGATCGGTTCCGGACGCCGGCATTCGATGGTCCAGTTGGACGTTCATGAGCGCCGGGCCTTCGTCCCCGGCCAGCCCGTCCATGCGGGCCCCCCGGAACGACTCCTCCTGGGGCATGAGTATGGCCGCGAAGTACTTACTGCGCAGCGCCGCCCAGGTTATGCTGCCCGAGAGCGTGGTCTCCTGAAGGTTCGCCTTCAGTTTCGTCTTTTGGACGTCGCCGCCCTGCAGGGCGTAGAAACCGGAATACTGCAGTTCTTCCCGTCGGATGGTCTCGGTGAGCCGCAGACCTCCGGTCCAGGTCAGGCGATAGGTGTCGTTGAGGGCGGACACCTCGAACCCGTTGAGCCTGTCCGTCACCAGGACATCCCAGGTGTCGGCCTGGAACCGCATCACTCTTTCGATGCGGCGCCCTCCCCCCAGGTCCAGGGAGAAGACCAGCTCGGTCGCCTCCCCCTCATGCAGCCATGTGGTGTCCGGAGCCGTCGTGGTGAACGGGTAGTCGGCGAGCAGGATCCGCTCGTCCCCCACGGGGACCTCCAGGACCAAACCCCTCGCCGCGGACGGCATGAGTTCGACCGGACTTCCTTCGAA
>CAYUVJ010000343.1:0-269 GCA_964447955.1 uncultured Gemmatimonadota bacterium | reverse complement strand
GAGTCTCCAGCCGGCGACCGAGGCTCCCCGGACGGCGAGCCGGGCCAGGTAACGGGGGGTATCCACAACGACGATCTGTCCGTCTTCCACACTCGTCGGCACGGTCGGTATCACGTCTGCCGGGCGGTGGACCGGGGCCTCGTACGGGGGGCGGGCCGGGGCCTCTGCTTCGGCTCCCGCGATCGGACGCCCGTGGGTCGTATCCTGGCGTGCCGCCGTCACCGAGGCGAGCGAATCCGGCACCGATGGAGCCCGCGGTCCGGACCCGA
>CAYUVJ010000342.1:0-3245 GCA_964447955.1 uncultured Gemmatimonadota bacterium | reverse complement strand
CGCCGGTGTGGCCCGTGTAGCAGTAGACCACGATCTCCTGGTCGGTCGGCAGCGTGGCCATGTTGGCCGTCTGGGAGACGTTGCTCCAGTCGATCCGGTGGGCACCGGGGATGTGACCGAGTTCGTAGGCCGACTGGGCCCGCACGCTCAGGATGTAGTAGCTCGGGGTGTCCGCGATGACGTCGTCATAAACCGTCGCCGGGACGATCGCCGCGGGCGGGCTGGTGGCCAGCCAGGTCTGTACGGCTTCCTGGACGATCTCGAAATCGGTCTGGTCGGGACCGCTCGGGTCATCGTCACAGGCCGCGATCGAGAGAGCCAGGACCAGGGCCGGCAGGATCGCCAGCATACGCAGAGCACGTGACTTCATGGGTTACTTCCTCCTTGAGGTCATACCCGGCAAAGCCGGGGGATCGGTGATCACTTCGGAATTCGCACTGATTTCAGCGGAGACCATCTTGCCGGCGGCGATCAGGCTGTCCACGTAGGCGGCCGTCAGGAACCGGCCGTCCTCCCCGTGGCAGTTGGCGCACGACTCGGTCTGGGTCGTGGTCCGGCGGATGTTGTGCGGGGTGGCATACTTCCAGGTCTCCAGGGCATCGAAGTTAGCCAGGGTCGAGATGCCGTAGGCCTCGTACATCTCCGGGTAAACCGGGATGTGGCGCAGCAGCACCCAGTCCCAGGGCCGGCTGGCGGACGGGATCGGGTTCTTCCCGATCCGCAAATCGAGTTCGGAGGGGAACTGGATACCGTGGGTCTTGCCGCCGGACGCCCCGACGTGGCACTGGTAGCAGTTCCGATAAGGCTGGGAGTGACAGACCGGGCAGTCCACCAGCCCCGCATGCAGACCGTGATGGGCGATACCGTCGTCCCCGGCATCCGGTCCGGGATGGCAGCCGGCGCAGGTTGGCCGGTTGTAGGCGTCCCGCCGTTTCTCCGGGGTCACCCCGTTCCCATGCAGTTCGATCCCGTCATGGCAGTCCATGCAGTTCATGCCGGCGAGATAGTGGACGTCGGGACGCAGTCCGACATGGATCCCCTTGTACTCGTCGTTGATCCGGCTGCCGTGACAGGCGGTGCACTGGTCGTTCTGGCTGGGGACGGCCATGAAGGCGTGTTCGGAGACCAGCCCCCCCTCGACCGCGTCGGGCCGGCTGATGTGACACTGCCCGCAGGAGACATGACAGCCGTAGCAGTGGTTGTTGAAAGCGGTCTGGTAGTTGCTGTCGGTGGCCGACATCCCGCTCCGGGCCTCGAACAAGGTATCATAGCCCTTCATCGTGTAGTGCAGGCTCTGCTCATAGTTGCCGGCGGTGCGCTGATGACACTCCGCGCAGACATTCTGGGCCGCCGGGGCATCCGAAGGGTCACCCACCAGGTCAGCGTGGGCCGCTTCTTTCTCGGCCTCTCCCGCTGTCCCGTCATGGCAGTCGAAACAGTCCAGGTTCGCGTGGCTCTCGGCCAGGAAGGTCTCGCTCAACTGGTACTTCTCGTCCGCCTCCAACGGAGGCGCGGTCCCCCCTCAGCCCTCTCCCGGATTTTCGCCCTCTCCCCCTTCGTCCGGATCGGCGGTGGCCAGGATCTGGGGTCCGTCACTGTGGCAACCGGTGCAGTTGCTGAGCGACAGGACGGGCGAGATCACGTCCTCGTCCTTCTCACAGGCGGAGAGACCGACGGCCAGAAGCAGGAACGCGAGTAGGGAGGAGTTACGCACGATCACATTCATACGCATGGGACAACTCCCGTGAGTATCCTGGAACAGGGGTGGGGACAGCGCTCGCTTCGCCCCGCCTGACTCAAATTTACCGCGTTCACAAAGGATTGCAAGCAAATACAGACTGCTTTGTCTGTTATTCGAAGATAACTAAAATATCGGCCCCAATCCCGGAAATTGGTGCGCTACGGGTCCGGATATCCTTAATCGTTCGGACGGCCTTCCCCAGCCCCTCTACCCGGCGCTCCCCCTCTTGAGGACAGACTTACCAGGTGTCTGTCTCGGGATGGTGTTGTATCCTCTCTTCATGCCCTGGGTCTCGCAACCAACCCTCCAGCAGCGTCTCGACGCGCTGACCACTGAGGGAACACTGGTCGAATCCCTCCCCGGCGGCCGGGTGCGCTGTACCGCCTGTGCTCACCGCTGCGTGATCCCCGAGGGACAACGCGGCATCTGCAAGGTCCGCTTCAACCAGGACGGCCGGCTGCGCGTCCCCTGGGGCTACACGGCCGGCCTGAACAGCGACCCGATCGAGAAGAAGCCCTTCTTCCACGCCTTCCCCGGTGCCCTGGCCCTCTCCTTCGGGATGCTGGGCTGCGACCTGCACTGCTCCTTCTGCCAGAACTGGCTCTCCTCCCAGGCGCTCCGGGACCCGGCTGCGGCGGCCGGCATCCGGGAGATCACCGCCGAGGAGATCGTCCGGCTGGCCCAGGCGACCGGTTCCGAGGTGGTGACCAGCACCTACAACGAACCGCTCATCACCACCGAGTGGGCGGTCGAGGTCTTCCGCTTCGCCCGTAAAGCCGGCTTGTTCACCGCCTATGTCTCCAACGGTCACGCCACCCCCGAGGTCCTGGAGTACCTCGACCCCTGGATCGACCTCTACAAGGTCGACCTCAAGGCCCTCCGCCCCGAGACCTACCGGGAGGTGGGCGGCGCACTCGAACCGGTCCTGGAGACCATCCGGCATCTCCATGCCATGGGTAAATGGGTGGAACTCGTCACCCTGGTGGTCCCGGGCTTGAACGATGGGGAGGCGGAACTCACTGAGATGGCGGAATTCATCCGCGGACTCTCCCCGGACATCCCCTGGCATCTGACGGCCTATCATCCCGACTACAAGATGCACAGTCCGGGCCCCACGCCTCCGGCCACGCTGGAGTGGGCCCTTCGGATCGGCCGCCAGGCAGGTCTCCATTTCGTCTACGCCGGCAACCTCCCCGGCCGGCTGCGGGGGGCGGAGGACACCCTCTGTCCCGACTGCGGCGAGGTCCTCATCGAGCGGCGCGGTTTCCAGGTCCTGACGCTCCATCTCGATGGCGACCGCTGTCCCAACTGCGGACGGGAGATCCCGGGGCGCTGGGCAGTTCGCTAGAGAAGCCTGTCGGAGCGGCTTGCCATTCCCGCGCCGATTCCCGAATTTGCATCAGATACCTTGAATCCAGGCCGACCGGACCCCGTCTCCGGCCTGGCCCTTACCGACCGACCGAAAGCTGGAGTGAAGCGATGAGCAGCCCCCTGAGCGGCCTCG
>CAYUVJ010000341.1:0-3248 GCA_964447955.1 uncultured Gemmatimonadota bacterium | reverse complement strand
TGCTGGCCGGACTGGTCCCCCTGGGCTGGGGGATCTGGCATTGGGGTTCGGTGTTCTCGGTCCACAGCCTTCTCATCGCCGGTGGGGCCTGCTTCACCGTACTGGTGCTGGTCCACCGCGGCCGGGGGGTGAGGGGGCTGGCCCAGTTCGCCCAGGGGGCGGTGACCCTCATCTTCCTCGACCTGGCCCTGCGGCACGTGCGGTTGGCCGACCTCTGGCAGGTCCTGGCCGGGCTGGACCCGCTGCCGCTGTTCTGGGGGATGGGCACCTTCACCCTGGCCGTCTGGCTGCGCGGCTACCGCTGGTACTTCCTGCTCGAGAAGGAGGGCAACCTGCGGCCCTGGCATGCGGTGGAGACGACCTTCATCTCCTTCTTCGGCAACTACGCGCTGCCGGCCCGGGCCGGCGAGGTCATCCGGATCCTGGCCCTGGAGGCCCGGACCGGCATCAGCAAGGTGGCCAGTACCGCCAGTGTGGCCCTGGAGAAACTCTCGGACATCCTGGCTCTGGTCGGCATGCTCTTCTATCTCAGCGTCTTCTCCCACCTGGGCGGTCCCGCCATCCGCTGGATCGGGACGGTCGGGAGTCTGCTGGGGCTGGCCATCATCATCCTGCTGGGGGCAGCGGTCTACCTGCGCCACCGCTTTCCTTTCAAGGATGAAAGAGGGCGGACGGCCGCCACCCAGCGGCTGCGCCGTATGCTGCATCATTTCGTGGAAGGGATGCGACCGGCCGCCGACCTGCGCCGGCTCGGTCCCTTCCTTCTCTTCAGCCTGCTCTCCTGGGCTCTGATCGCCTACTCCTGCTATGCCTTCCTGGCCAGCGAAGGACTGACCGACTGGCTGCGGGAAGCAAGCCGCGTGGGACCGATCGCTTCCAGTCTCATGCTCGTCATCCTGGTGAACGCCAGCACCCTCATCCCGGCCGGCCCGGGCAGTGCCGGACCCTACCAGGCCGCCGTCATCCTGGCCTTCACCCTGCTGGGCACCGGGGCCGGGATCGCCGGGAGCGAGGCCTACCACAACGCCGCGGCTTTCTCCATCGTCTACTGGATCGGGCATGCCGCACCGTCCCTGCTCGTCGGCGGGGTGGTGTTCTATCGCTCGGGGTTGGGATTCCAGGCTCTGCGGGCCGCCGAGCGGGAGGCGGCGGAGCGGATGATGCCCGAGGAATCCGGTTGAAGGAGCGGTCCGCGGGAGCCTAGTGTCCCGGGTCAGTGAGCAGACCGGATTATCATCCCGTCAGCCGACTGCAAGGTGTGATGTCCATGTCCGACGACTTGAGCCTCCTGCAGCGGGAGGTGGAACGCTACAAGGCGGTCTACGAAGTGAACCGGGCGCTGGGGGGGACCCTCGACCTGGACCGTCTGCTGGCCCTCATCATGGACCGCACCACCGAGGTCATGAACGCCGACCGCTCCAGCCTCTTCCTCATCGACTGGGATTCCGAGGACCTCTGGTCCAAGGTCGCCCAGGGGGTGCGGTACCGGGAGCTCCGGTTCCCCATGGGCCTGGGACTGGCCGGGTCGGTGGCTGCCAGCGGCGAGATTCTCAACATCCCCGACGCCTACGAAGACGAACGCTTCAACCAGGCCATCGACCGGCAGACCGGTTATCGGACCCGGTCGGTGCTCTGCTGCCCGATGAACAACAAGCAGGGCGACCGGATCGGGGTCATCCAGGTCCTCAACAAGCTGAGCGGCGAGCCCTTCACCCAGGAGGACGAGGAACTGCTCTGCGCCCTGGCCGGATCGGCCGCTGTGGCCGTCGAGAACGCCCAGCTCTACGAGGAACAGAAGCTGAGCTTCGTCTCCTTCGTCGAGACCCTCTCGACCGCCATGGACGCCCGGGACCCCATCACCGCCGGGCACAGCCGCCGGGTGACGGCCTACTCGGTGGCCATCGGAGAGGAGTTGGGCTACGGGGAGAAGGATCTGGAGATCCTGCGGGTGGCGGCGCTGCTGCACGATGTGGGCAAGATCGGGGTGCCCGAGATCGTCCTCTTCAAGGACGGCCGGCTGACCGACGAGGAGTACCAGGTCATCCAGTCCCATGCCAGCCACACCCTGAACATCCTGGGCAAGATCCACTTCGACCGTGAGAAGCGGGAGATCCCGATGATGGCCGGTACCCATCACGAGCGGCTCGACGGCAAGGGCTACCCGCTGGAACTGAGTGGAGAAGACATCCCCGAGGCCGGACGGGTCATGGCCGTGGGGGACGTGTTCGACGCCATAACCAGCCGCCGGCACTACCGCGACCGGATGGAGTTCCGCAAAGTGCTCAATGTCCTGACCGAGGAGAGCGGAACGCACTTCCAGCCGGAATTCGTGGACGCCTTCCTGCGTCTCACGCTGCGACGGATCGTGGAGATCATGGAGTCGGGGAACCCGGAGCCGGTCGAACCGGATGACCTCGAACGCTTCGAGTCGATGACCCTGGCCGAGCTGAAGGCCCTCCTGGACGGGGTACAAACCCCCGTGGAGGGTCAGGCGGGACTGGTCGAGCGTTTTCAGTACTACTATCAGCGCTCCCTGCCCGAGGGCTACGTCCCGATGGACTGATCCGAGCGATCCGCGGACGAAAGTGACCCACCCCAATCGGATCGTGAGACGATGGCAAGACGTGTTCCCGAACAAGCCGCGGACCGCAAGGTGCGCAATCGACGGTGGCTCTTCATCGGCGGGATCGTGGTGGTCCTGGCCTTCTTCCTGGTCGGTCCCGGCGGACTCTTCAGCGAGATCGACAACGGACGCCTGGCGCCTGATATCGTGCTGACCACTGTGGACGGGGGGGAGTTCCGCCTGCATGACCTCCGGGGGGAACTGGTCCTGCTGGACTTCTGGGCCTCCTGGTGCGGCCCCTGCGAGATGTCAGCCCCTGAACTCGACGCCCTCTACCACGATCTGGCCGAGGGGGACCCGCCACTGCGGGTGATCGGTATCAACCAGGGTGAGGACGCCGCGACGGCCCGACGGGCGGCGGCCGAGCTGGGGATGACCTATCCGGTGGTCCTCGATCGCGACCTCACGGCCGGCCGGGAGTACGGGGCCGACGGCATCCCGCTCTTCGTCCTGATCGACACCGACCGGACCATCCTCTGGAAGCAGACCGGGTACATGCCGGGTATCATGGACGAGGTCCGTCGGCTCGTCCGGTCCAAGCGGGAAGAGTGAGGAGGAACCAGGGACCATGCACCAGGACCGGACGCTCCGCTTCTCCCGACAGACCATCCTGCCCCAGGTGGGG
>CAYUVJ010000340.1:0-3249 GCA_964447955.1 uncultured Gemmatimonadota bacterium | reverse complement strand
ACCATTCTGCCTTCATCGTCCTGGGCATCGAATCCCTGGGACTGATGACCAGCGGGGGCGTCGGGCATCCCGACTACCACCAGCCCGAGGACGACACGGAGAAGATCGAACCGGAGATCCTGCGCAAGACGGGACAGTTCGTCCTCCAGGCGGTCACCAACCTGGCCGACGAGCGCCGGGTGGAACTCCTCATCCCGGACCGGGTGGTCCGTTACAACGCGGTCATGCTGCGGCTGACTACCTTCAATCCCGCCCTGGGGGGTTCCTATCGGCACCTGGAATTGGAGGCGCGTGACCGGGGCGGTCTGATCGACGTCACCCTGGACAGCGCGCGGGCCATCGCCAGCCGTCCCCAGACGACGGCTGCGGGCGGCCAGATGGGTGCCCGAGGGGGAGCCACTCCGCGCAGCCGTAAGTCGGTCTCGGTGGGCGTCGCGGAGTCACGACTCGTCGGCGGGGACGTCGGTCTGCTGGTCGCCTCGGCCGAATTGCTCGGCTTCGGACGACTGGACATCTCCGGTGACGACGGTTACTGGTTCACCGGCGGTCAACTCTCGCCGCGCGGCCGGGAAGCCCTGCGGACCATGGAGGCCAACGATATCGCCCTGCATCTGGTCTCGCCCTCCACCGCCCTGCTGCGTGACGTGCTGGCGGCCGCTACCCGGCCGTTTATCGTCACCGGCCGCTATACCATCGAACCCGACATGGTGGCGGCGGTGAACGAGAAACAGGTCCTGCTCGGGGTCGCCTTCGATCCTCGCGAGATCGCGGCCAGCATCCGGGGGCTGAACGAGATGAAGGCTCTGATGGGTGACGTTGACAACCTGGTGCTCTCCTCGATCACCGACGAGGGCATCCAGGAAGTGGCCGCTTCTCTCTATCTGGCCCTCATCGAGGCCGGTTGGACCCACGAGGAGATCGCCGGCAGCGGTGGTCGGGGGGGTGGCGGTGGGATCGCCGGCGGGAATCTCGCCCGACTAGGTCCGGCCGCCCGCATGATGGGCCGCCGTTGACCCGGATACGCGGAGCGGGACCTTACTGGGCAGGGTCTTGAACAAAGGGATGGCGAGCACGCGGACCTTGAGTAGGATCGGCTCTCTGGGACGTGACCGGATCTTCCTGGTCGCGCTGGGAGTGCTGGCGGTCTGCGTGCTCGCTTATCTCTGGCCCGGCCTCGGGCTGCAAACGTGGTTGCACGGACACAACTACTTCACCGACCTGGTCTGGCTGCTCCTGATCATCGTGGCCCTGCGGTCGGGGCGTCGGCAGCTGAAGACCCGCGATGAGCGGGCTTTCTGGTCGCTGGTCTGCATCGGCGTCGGGTCGTGGGCAGTGGTGGCGGCCTTCTTCTCCCTCTTCCCCTCTCTGGAAGCGGACGTCACGGTGGCGATCGTCCGGGACCTCTTCTACCTGGGTTTCTATGGGTTGATGCTGGCGGCCACCGAGCTGGACCCGGACGAACCGCAGGCGGTCATGGTCACCGACATCGCCCGCCGCTTCATGGGTATCGCCGGGCCGGCGGTGCTGACGCTGGGCCTTTTCGCCTATCTCATCGTGGTACCGGCCGTCTTTGTCCGGGAGGAGTTCCTCAGTTGGGTCCCCTCGCTTCTCCTTTATGTGGTACTCGATTTCTTTCTAGCCTTTCGCTTCCTGACCCTTTCCCAGCAGGCCCGCACCGGACGGTGGAACCTTCACTACGCCTTCTTCTCCCTGGTTTTCTACCTGTGGGGACTGCTGGAGCTGGTGGACGCGATCGCCTATCGCAACGACTCCAGTGTGGTGGCCGGTTCGGTCCTCGACTTCTTCTGGTTTCTGCCCTTTGTACTGCTGGTGGCGACCATCCGGTTGCGGCACGGGCCGTCTGGCGGGCCGGGGGATGATCCCGGCCTCCGGACCTCGCCGGCTGTCCGGACCCGTAAACGGTTCGAGTGGAGTCTGGTCCCGGTCGCGCTCCTGCTCCCGGCCGGGCACTTCCTGGGGTACCGGTTGGGTTTCCTGCCCGAATCCCTCCAGACCGCCCATGAGATCGTTGTGCTCGCCTACATCGCGGTGGCCGGGATCCTCGAGCTGACCGCCAACCGACTTCGGTCGTATATGGCGACGGTCTATGAACGGGCCGAGGACGCCCAGCGGCTGGAGGCGATCGGGATCCTGGCGGGAGGCATCGCCCACGACTTCAACAACATCCTCACCATCGTGCTGGGGCATGCCCAACTGCTCCAGCGGACTCTTCCCGAGGACGATACCCGGCACAAGCGGGTGGCGGAGATCCTGAAGGCCGGACAGCGAGCGGCCGAACTGGCCGGGAGCCTGCTCGCCTTCAGCCGTCGGGAACGTCGGGAGGTCTCTGTCCTCGACCTCAACGCGGTAGTGGCCGGCAGCGTCCCTTTACTGCACAGCTTACTCACCGAAGATGTCCGTCTCTGGGTCGACTATGCTCCCGACCTTCGTCCGGTGCTGATCGACGAAGCTCAGATCGAACAGGTTCTGTTGAACCTGGTCCATAATGCCAGGGATGCGATCTCCGGGAGCGGCGACGTCTACCTGAGTACCCGCATGGTGCGAGGGGAGCGGGGACGCGCGCACCATCCCGCCGCCGTCCCTGCCGGGGACTGGGTCCTGCTCGAGGTACGGGACACCGGGGAGGGGATGGCCCCGGAGGTTCGGGAACATGCCTTCGAACCCTTCTTCACCACCCGTGCCCGGGGGAAAGGGACCGGACTCGGTCTGGCTGTGGTCTATGGTCTTGTGCGGCAGGGTGGGGGAGAGATCTATCTGGAAAGCAGTCTTGAAACGGGTACGGCGGTGCGGATCTTCCTGCCCCCGGCCGAAGGACCACCGGGTCCGTCCGGCCAGGGTCATATCGACCCCACCGAGCCGGTAGAAGGGACACGCATCCTGGTCGCCGAAGACGATCCGGGTATCCGGAGCTTCATGGAGGAGGTCCTCACCGGTGCCGGTTACCAGGTGGTCACGGCCAGAAACGGTCGCAAGGCCCTGGAAGTCTTCCGGGGGGTCCAGGAGGGTTTCGACCTGGTTCTGACCGATGTGCTCATGCCCGAACTGAGCGGTATCGAGTTGGCGCGAGAGATCCACCAGACCGCCCCGGATTGTCCGATCCTGTTCATCTCCGGTTACACCGACGAGAGTCCTATCTACCGACTCGGTGTCGAACCGGGAGTACGGCTCATCCAGAAACCGTTCACCCCTGACCAGCTCCTGCGCGAGGTCGGCCGGATCATGATCCTG
>CAYUVJ010000339.1:0-3273 GCA_964447955.1 uncultured Gemmatimonadota bacterium | reverse complement strand
TCCACCGCAACGGGGTCCGCCTGCGGATCACCGGCGACCTGAGCGAGGTCCCGCCCGAACCGCGGCGCGGTCTCCAGCAGGCCATCGAGCGCACGGCCGGCAACCACCGTCTGATCTTGAACCTGGCCTTGAACTACGGCGGCCGCCGGGAGATCCTGCGGGCCGTCGAACGCCTGACCGCTCAGCGACTGGCCAGCGGGCGCACCGGCCCGGTGACCTCCGAGGAGTTCGAATCCTACCTGGCCACCCACGGACTCCCCGACCCCGATCTGCTCATCCGGACCAGCGGAGAACAGCGCCTGAGCAACTTCCTGCTCTGGCAGCTGGCCTACGCCGAGATCTACTTCACCGAGACCCTCTGGCCCGACTTCGACGAAGCCACCTTCTACCGGGCCCTGCTCGACTACGTCGGTCGTGAACGTCGCTACGGCAAGACCAGCGACCAGGTGAACCGTTAGTGGCCCAGGATCTTCCGTGACACCGCCGGGACTCTCACGCCGTCTGCCGGTGGCCCTGATCGGGGGGCCGGCCGTCCTCGCCCTGACCTTCGTGGGGGGCCTCCCCTTCCTCGTGCTGGTCGGAGTGATCGCCCTGCGGGCCCAGTGGGAGGTGCTCCGCCTCTACGCCCCCGAGCCGGGGCTGGGGGTGCTGCGGGTCCTGGTCCTGCTGGTCGGGGCGGCCCTGCTGGCCGACGTCTGGTGGGGGGCGGGGACCAACGCACTGCCCATCCTGGTGGTCGGGACCCTGGTGGCCCTGACCGTGCAGGTCTTCCTGCCGGCCGAGGCGGCCACCGCCGGGGCGGTGGGGGGCGGGCTGGGCTCCTGGCTCTACATCGTCCTGCCGCTGGCCCACCTGCTCTGGCTGCGGGGGCAGCCCGGACCGGCGGGGACGATCCTGGAGGGGGCCTGGCTGGTGAGCGCCCTCTGGCTCCTGGTCTGGACCTTCGACACCGCGGCCTACTTCATCGGCTGCGCCTGGGGGAAGCACAAGCTCATCCCGTCGGTTTCCCCGGCCAAGTCGTGGGAGGGGACGTTGGGCGGGTTCGCGGCGGCGGTAGTGGTCGGGGAAGTACTGGCATCAGCGGTCCCGTCGCTGAGTTGGACTCTGCTGGACGGTGCGCTGGTCGGACTGCTGGTCGGGGCCGGCGGTCTACTGGGTGACCTGGCCGAGTCGCGGCTGAAGCGGGGGGCCGGCCTCAAGGACGCCGGCACCGTCCTGGCCGGGCACGGCGGGGTCCTCGACCGCTTCGATTCGATGATCTTCTGTGCCCCGCTGATCTACTGGAGCTCGCTCCTGGCCGGCTGGCTGGGGCGGCACTGGTTCTGAAAACGGCCCGGGAAGAGGTCCCATGGACGCCTGCCGCGTAGCCATCCTGGGTTCGACCGGGTCGATCGGCCGCAGCACCCTCGATGTGCTGGAGGGATTCCGGCGCCGGGGGACCGAGGTGCGGGTGGCGGCCATGACGGCCGGCCGGTCGGTGGGACCGTTCGCCGACCAGGTCCGGCTGTGGCGGCCCAAGCTCGCCGTGATCGCCGATCCGGCCTTGGAAGGGCGCTTGCGGGAAGAACTGAGCGACCTGGACGGGACGGTGGAGGTGGCGGCCGGTCCCGGGGCCGTCGTGCGGGCGGCCACCCATCCGGAGGCGGAGACGGTGGTCAACGCCCTGGTGGGGGCGGCCGGGCTGGTCCCGACGGTGCGCAGTCTGGAGTCCGGCAAGCGCCTGGCCCTGGCCAACAAGGAGTCGCTGGTGGTGGGCGGTCCGCTGGTCATGGGTCTGGCCGGCGGCCGCGAGAGCGGCCGGCTGCTGCCGGTCGACAGCGAGCACAGCGCGTTGCTGCAGGCGCTGGGGGCCCACCCCGACGAGGAGGTGGCCCGGCTCATCCTGACCGCGTCGGGAGGCCCTTTCCGGGACACCCCGGCTGAGGCCTTCCCGGGGATCACCCCCGAGCAGGCCCTGCGTCACCCGACCTGGCAGATGGGTTCGAAGATCACGATCGACTCGGCCACCATGATGAACAAGGGGCTGGAGGTCATCGAGGCCCACTGGCTGTTCGGGATTCCGGTGGACCGGATCGGAGTGGTGGTGCATCCGCAGAGCATCGTCCACAGCCTGGTGGAGTTCGTGGACGGCAACATACTGGCCCATCTGTCGGTGGCCGACATGCGGCTGCCCATCCAGTATGCGCTGACCTGGCCGCGGCGCATCGAGGCGGTGGCTTCCGAACGCCTGGGGATCGAAGAGTTGGGCGACCTGCACTTCCAGCCGCCCGACGAGGAGCGTTTCCCGGCCCTGGGCCTCTGCCGCGAAGCGGTCCAGGTCGGCGGTTCGCTGCCGGCGGTCTTGAACGCGGCCAACGAGACGGCCGTGGCCGCCTTCCTCTCCGGGGAACTATCCTTCCCGGGCATCACCGAGTGCATCCGGCGGGTCATGGACGACCACCGGATGATGGAGAACCCCGGTCTGGACGACCTCGTACGGACGGGTGAGGAGGCGGCGGAACAGGCCCGCCGCTGGATCGGATCACGTCGTGGAGGGGGGAAGCGTTGACGACTTTCGTCTCATTCGTGGTGGTACTCGGCGTCTTGGTATTCGTGCATGAACTGGGCCATTTCCTCGCGGCCAAGTCGGCCGGAGTGCGGGTGCTGCGCTTCAGTCTGGGATTCGGTCCCAAGATCGTCGGGTTCCGCCGTGGCGAGACCGAGTACGTGGTGAGCGCCCTGCCGCTGGGCGGCTATGTCAAGATGGCCGGGGACGAGTCGGAAGAGATGGAGGGCGACTACGAGGAGCGGGATCCCGGACCGGGCGATTACATGTACGCTTCGGTCCCCCGCCGGGCCCTGATCATCGTCGCCGGTCCGCTCATGAACATCCTGCTGGCGCTGGTCCTCTATACCGGACTCTCCCTGGTCCTGGGGCTGACGATCCTGGACTCCGTCGAGGTCGGCTACGTCCAGCCGGGGAGTCCGGCCGCCGAGGCGGGCTTGAGGGCCGGTGACCGCTTCCTGGCGGTGGACGGCGAGGCGGTCGAAGACTGGGGGGCGGTACTCGAAGCGGTCCGGGAGGGCTTCGGGGTCGTCCATGCACTCACCGTGATGGGCGAGGAGGGGCAACGGACGGTCCGGCTGCCCAGCATCATGGCGGCCGACGGCGGATTGTATCCCTCGCTGGCCGACAGCACCGGCAGCGGAGCGGCCTGGATCAACTACCACGGTTTCGAACAGCCCGACGGCGCCCGCCTGGGCGCGGTCCTGGAAGACGGAGCGGCCCTCGCC
>CAYUVJ010000338.1:0-3297 GCA_964447955.1 uncultured Gemmatimonadota bacterium | reverse complement strand
GGGGATGCTGACGGTCACCTTGCGCAGCCCCATGGTCAGCCGGACCAACGGACTCTGGCAACTGGACAAGGCAAGTGTGCGGTGGTCGGTACCGTTGGCCGACCTGATCGACCCGGGGCGCCGTCCCGACCACTTCACGGCCGAGATCGGGCCGAGCGCCCGGAGCTCTCATTTCTGGCGGGTGGTCGGGATCATCATGGCGGTGACCGCCCTGGTGGGTCTCCTGGCCTGGTTCCGGAGCACCCGGCGGGCGGCCCGGGAGGCCGGGACGGATATCTGATCCGACGGTCCGGTCGGCTCAGTCCTTGAGTTGGGCCAGCAGGTCACTCACCTTCTGCAGTCGCTCCCGGAGTTCGTCCCGCTTCTCCTGCTCATGGGCCACGACGTCTTCCGGGGCCTTCTCCAGGAACTGCCGGTTGCCGAGTTTGGCCTCCGCTCCCTTCAGGGTCTTGCGCAGTCTCTCCACCTCCCGGCTCAGCCGATCGTGTTCCACGGCCAGGTCGATGAGTCCGGCCAGCGGCAGATAGATCTCCATCCCGGCCACGACCACCGCGCCCGAAGCGGGGGGTTTGGTCAGGTCGGGACCGATCTCGAGTCCCTCCAGGGCGGCCAGGGAGCAGATGTAGTCGGCCTGGGCCTGCAGGGTCGATTGGCTGGCGAGTTCCTCGGACCGGATCATCGCCCGGCCCATCACCCCCGGCGGCACGTGCATCTCACCCCGGACGTTGCGGATGGCCGACACGACCTCCTGGATGAGTCCCATCTGGGTCTCGGCGTCCCCGTCACTGCGCTCCAGACCCGGTTCCGGCCACGCTTCGACGGCCAGGAAGGCGGCCGTCGGCCGAAGGGCGGCGACGGCGCCGGTGATGCTTCCCTTCCCCCGGCCCGTGGCCGCGGTCGCCAGCTGCATCTCGATACGGCGATTCCCCAGGGCCTCCGCCAACCGTTCCCGGATCTCACTGGTGACGAAGGGCATATAGGGATGGAGGAGCCGCAGGATACCGTCGAGCACGTAGGCCAGGACCGTCCGGGCCGCGGCAGCCTCGTCGCTCGCCGGGTCCTGCAGCCGGTTCTTGACTAGTTCCAGGTACCAGTCGCAGAACTCGTTCCAGGTGAAGGCGTAGATCTCGCGGGCCGCCTCGGAGTACTTGAGCTGTTCCAGCAGGTGGGTGAGGTGGCGCACCCGTCCTTCGAAGCGACTCAGGATCCAGCGATCGGCCAGTTCCAGCTCCACCTCTCCGGTCACCGGTTCGTGCCCTTCCAGGTGCATGAGGGCGAAGCGAGAGGCGTTCCAGAGCTTGTTGGCGAAGTTCCGTCCCATCTCGAACTTCGACTCGCTCAGCTTGATGTCCTGCCCCTCGGTGGTGAGCACACAGAGGCTGAAGCGAACTGCGTCGGCCCCGTACTTGTCGATCATCTCGATGGGATCGATCCCGTTGCCCAGGCTCTTGGACATCGGCCGGCCCAGTTCGTCCTGGATCATCCCGTGGATGTAGAGGGTCTCGAAGGGGACCCGGCCGGTGAACTCCAGCCCGGCCATGACCATACGGGCATCCCAGAAGAAGAGGATGTCGTATCCGCTGATGAGCAGCGAAGTCGGGTAGAAGACCTTCAGGTCATCGGTTTCCTCGGGCCAGCCCATGGTGCTGAAGGGCCAGAGCCACGAGGAGAACCAGGTGTCGAGCACGTCGGGGTCTTGTTCCCATGCCGTGCCACCGCAGATCGGACAGGGCTGGTCGGGCTCGGTGACCGAGACCACGTGATGAGCATGTCCGGAGTCCAGACAGTACCAGACCGGGATGCGGTGACCCCACCAGAGCTGACGGCTGATGCACCAGTCCCGGATGTTCTCCAGCCAGTGCCGGTAGACCTTCTCCCAGCGGGCCGGCTGGATGCGCGGCTCCCCGCGCTCCAGGGCGGCCAGAGCCTTCTCGGCCAGCGGCTTCATACGCACGAACCACTGGTCGGAGAGGGCCGGTTCGATGACGGTGCTGCAGCGGTAGCAGTGACCGACGGCGTGCCGATGGTCTTCCACCTTGACCAGCAGTCCCAACCTCTCCAGGTCGGCCACCACGGCCTTGCGGGCCGTGAACCGGTCCTGCCCCTGGTAGGGCCCCCCCTCGGCGGTGATCTTCCCGTTGCCGTCGATGGCGACCACCCGGGGGAGGTCGTGTCGGCCGGCGATCTCGAAGTCGTTCGGGTCGTGGGCCGGGGTCACCTTGACCGCCCCGGTGCCGAAGGCGGGATCGACGGCCGCGTCGGCCACCACCGGGATGGGCCGGTCCAGCAGTGGGAGTACGACCTCGGACCCGATCAGCTCCTGGTAACGCTCATCCGTCGGGTTGACCGCCACTGCGGTGTCGCCCAGCATGGTCTCCGGCCGGGTGGTGGCCACCACCACCCCTTCCCCTCCGTCGGCCGACCGGTAGCGGATATGCCAGAGATGGCTGTCCCGCTCCAGATGAGTGACTTCCTCGTCCGAGAGGGCCGTGTGACAGCGGGGACACCAGTTGATGATGTAGTTGCCGCGGTAGATCAGGCCCTTCTCATAGAGGCGTTGGAAGACCGTCCCGACCGCCTTCGAAAGACCTTCATCCAGGGTGAAGCGTTCCCGGGTCCAGTCGACGCTCTGCCCCATTCGCCGGATCTGCCGGGTGATGGTCCCGCCGTACTCATGGACCCACTCCCAGACCCGCTCCACGAACTTCTCGCGCCCCAGGTCGGCCCGGTCCTGCCCCTCGGCCTTGAGCGCCCGTTCGACCACGTTCTGGGTGGCGATGCCGGCATGGTCGGTCCCCGGCAGCCACAGGGTCCGCCGTCCCCGCATACGCTGGAAACGGACCGGGATGTCCTGCAGGGTGTGGTCCAGGGCATGGCCCATGTGCAGGATACCGGTCACGTTGGGAGGCGGGATGGTGATCGAATAGGGTTCCCCCTGCTCGGGCGGGGTGAATATCCCCGCTTCTTCCCACCTCTGGTACCAGCGCTCTTCGATGGCGCCGGGGTTGTAGGCTTTCTCCATGGTCCTCGGGAGCCGGCAAGGGGTGAACCTTCAAGTAAGGAGCACCGGGGGCGGGTGTCAACGGGCGGTGCACCCGTGGCGCCCCCGGTGGAAGAGACCGGTCAGGCGGGGTCAGCCGCCCAATACCGCGCTGAGGGCGGCCCGCACCTTGGTCTGGTAACCCTCGGCCTGGAAACCCCGTTCTATGAAGCGGATAACGCCCTCGCGGTCGATGATGATCGTCCGGGGCAGGGAATCGACCCCGTACTTGATGGCGAAGGTGGCGAATGGGTCCA
>CAYUVJ010000337.1:0-3323 GCA_964447955.1 uncultured Gemmatimonadota bacterium | reverse complement strand
CGATACAGCTCCACCGTTTCCTCCATGGTGCCGAGGGTGTAGCGGGTCAGGAAGTCGCGGGCCAGGTCGGGATCCCGGCGGTAGAGCTCGAGGGCTTCGGCGTCGATGCGCTCCTGTTCATCGAAGAAGCGGGCTTCGAGCGGATCGCGCGCCGCCCGCAGGTCCTCGATAGCGTTCTGCCACCGCAGGTAGAGCAGGTTGTCGACGAAATCGATCGCCCAGCGGGCCGAATCCTCGCTGAACTCATCGGGATTCCAGACCTGGTAAAGGGGGTGGGTGTCGCGCACCCCGGCATAGATCGGCACGTAGGTGCTCACGTGCTGGTTGTCGAGGTAGAACCAGTACACCCCGCCGATCGGATCGGGGAGCCAGTCGCGGAGCTGGGCCACCATGCCGTAGCCGCCGCGCGAGACCATGCGGCGGTAGGTGATGTCGAGCAACTCACGCATGGCCCGGGTGGGGAAGGGGGTGGCCAGCGGGCTCAGCTCCATGCCCCCCAGACCGTCGGGGACCTGCCAGTCCAGGTCGGCCGTCATGTCGTAGATGGTGCCGGGGAAGACCGAGCGTTGAAAGGCGATCACATCCTCGACCGAGACCGGCCTTTCGGGCTTGATCGAGAAGGGGTAGAGGCTGAGCGGTTCGATGTACTGGTGGTAGGCATCGTAGCTGGTGTGAGCGCCGTGCAGGCGCTTGTCGGGCCAGGGGCCCGAGTTGGGAGCGAAGGTGGTGAAGAAGAGCCAGAAGCGGCCGACCGCCCATTCGCGCGGCAGGGGGCTGTAGGCCTCCTGCCAGATGAAGGGTCTGCCCGAGGCCGGATTGTACCAGCCTCGATCGATGGCAGCCTGCATATAGTTGGGGGAAACCATGAAGTTCTCATGATCGTCGGGATCGATCTCCTTGATGACACTCCAGTTCGGCACCACCGCGACATGATCGTCGGGCACACGCTGAGCGGCCCAGATGGCGCCGGGTTGACCGCTGGCACGCTCCCACCCCGGTCCCACGCTGAAGACCTCGAAGATCCAGACCTCCTTGGTGTCGGCGATGCAGAGCGCTTCCGATTCGGGACCGCAGGAGGGCAGGAAGCCGTATTCGGAGACCAGTGAGCCGATCAGCTCGACCGCCTCGCGGGCTTCGGTGCAGCGCTGCAGGGCGAAGAGCTGAGCCTGCTCGATGGTCATGATCTGCTCGCCGGAGCCCCGATCGACCTTGAGTTCCTCACGCTGACTCAGGGTGCTCTCGCCGATGGCCAACTGATGCTCGTTCATCTGAGAGTAGCCGGTATGGAAGTAGGCGTAGGTGTGATCGACCTGCGGGACATGCCCGAGTACGTCACCATAATGATCGAGCGGCGTGCGCACGTCCTGCAGACCGTAATGGACCGGGGCCAGTGAGCCCGCCGGCCAGTCGGCGGCCGGTACGACATGCACCCGGCACTCGGCGCAGCACCCGGTGTGCGAGGTGATGACCGAGCCGTCGGCCGAGGCCAGTCTGCCGACCACGATATCGGTGCAGGAATCGTAATCGGATACGATCTCACCCCGGGGGAGGGAGCCCTTCAGGGCGAAGCCGGCCAGCAGGAGAGGGACGACGAGCAGAAGCAGCGGGATCCGGCGTGATCGGGAGTTCACCATTCTCTTCACCTTCAGTTCGAGGATGAGGAGGCGAAAGCTGATCGGCCAGGCCTTCCCGGTCGCTGGGTTCCGGTCCTGACGGCGGGGATTACGAGTGGTGAGCCAGTGCCGGGTCCGGACGCTTTCGGGAGTTCTAAGAGTAGTGCCAAAGGCGGCTTGTATGCAGCGTCATTCGGCTGTTTCATCAGCCGGAACTGGTGGACTAGGTCTCCCGCAGGGTAACCTGCCTAAAGGCTCGTTCGAGACCAGGACGTTGATAGGCTGCAGTCGTCAAGCCCTCCTGCGCCGATGGTACTTGGGGCTTCGCCCCTGGGAGAGTAGGTAGCTGCCGGCATTTTGCTCGAAACCCCCCGCGGGGCCACCTGCGGGGGGAGCCTCACTCCAGCACCGGTCCGGTCCAAAGTGAGGCGGGGATCGACGCCACCGCTCTCGAGGGATACCTTCAGGGCATGACCTGGTCCGTCCTGCTACGGGGGGAAGAGCTCCCTCTCCCCGTAGATGTCCTCAGCCCCATCCTGAAACAGACGCTGGGCGGCGTCGCGCTCGATTACGTCCACACTATCCGCACCCGGTACGGCTGGGTGGCCCGCGGACTGGAGCAGCAGGCAGCTGAAACACTGGTCGGGTCGCTGGAACAGCACGGGTTCCCTGCCCTCCTGAAGCAGGACGGCGGCCTCATAAACCTGGAACAGAGGTTCGTCGTGACCAGAGCCGAACTGAGGGAAGACGCCCTCTACTTCCAGGAGACGCTTGCCGGCGGCCTGCGCGCGATACCGTGGGGTCATCTAAAGGTCGTAGCGCTGGGGAGTGTCCCGGTGACGAAGGAGAAGGCTGTCAAAGCGCGGGTGGAGACGAAGGGGGTGAACAAGGCGATCCTGATGACGACAGGTATCCCCATCCGAACAAAGAAGCAGGAGATGCAGACGCGGTTCGAGACGGTCCAGGATGAGGGGGTCCTCCTCCATCTTGTGAACCTGGAGGATCCCGCGCTGGTATTGGAGATCCGCCCGACCCGTTTCGACTATCAATACCTGGGGGACCGCGCGACGGGGGATCCTGCGAAAGACCTCCGGCTCCTGCTGACCGACCTGGCCCGGTACGGGAAGGGTGCGCACTGGACCGACATGGTCCGCCGCTATGCGAAGGATGGGACCCTGGAGCCGGATTTCACCGACGAGAAGGACTTCCTCCGTTACACCCGCTGGATCACCGAGAAGACGGTGGCGTCGGCCTCCTTATGAATACTGCGCCGGAAGAAGTATCGGTCCTCGAGAAGTCCAGAGCGCTCCTGCGGGATATCGTCGAGCGGGAGAGCCTGCTGGATGCGCGTGTTTCCGTCCTGGCGAAGCCGCTGACACCGGAGGAGGCCATTGGCAATCCCGGCCGGCGGGAGTTCCCCATCATCACGGGGAAGGAGCGGGTCATCGAGGCCACTGTACTGGAGGCCAAGGGGCACGCGTTCACCGATCTCAACGCCGACAACATTGACCGGTTTCAATTCGGAGTGGAGATGTGGGATGGGAATAAACGCACTCAGGACTTGATCGATTGTTCAGATGTGCTGGTGATTACCGGGACCACTCTCGTCAACGGTACCTTTGATGACATCCACCGCAGGGCTCGTACTGCCGGACGACCTTGTCTCGTATACGGGGTGACGGCCGCGGGAGCGAGTGAGCTGCTGGGTGT
>CAYUVJ010000336.1:0-3360 GCA_964447955.1 uncultured Gemmatimonadota bacterium | reverse complement strand
GGGCGTGCAGATATACACCCCCATTATGGATAAGCCCCTCGACTCGCCGGAGTTCTTCCCTCTATACGAAAAGATGTGCGAATATAACCTGCCCATCCTGCTGCACCCGCAGCGGGAGCAGGACTACGCCCGCTGGGAACCGGACTGGGAGCTGGTCCATGCCTTCGACGTACTCAGCCCACAGGGGGAGCACCTGGGCCGGTCCTCCTTCCCTTACTACGGCGGGACGCTCTCACGGGGGCACCTGATCGTCTCGCGGGAGGACCCGGAGTCCGGCGAGACCGTCTACGTCGTGTTCCGGCTCGACCCGGTCCCCGAAGGGCTGGTCTATCCCTGAGACCTACCCCGGCCCCGGGTGCGGTTCAGTCCCCGGCCGACGGATGGAGGAGGGTGTCCAGGGCTGCGATGTGCCCCTTGAGGGCGCTCCGACCCTCCCGGATCAGCCGGTACCAGCTCACCGGTCGGCGGTCGGCGAACTCCTTCTTGACCGCGATGTAACCGGCCTCCTCGAGCCGCCGCAGATTGGCGCCCAGGTTGCCGTTGGTCTCCCCGGTCAGTCCCAGCAGGCGGGAGAAGGAGACCTGGTCGCTCCGGGAGAGCAGCACACAGACCGCCAGCCGGACCCGGTGCTCCAGCAGGCGGTCCAGGCCGCTCAGGCTCTCCAGCGGGCCTGCTCCCGCCTTTGCCTCATCCCTGCTCACCGGGGCCTCCCAGGAAGGCGGCGGCGACCAGGCTCACGGCTACGACCACCCCGATGATCGTCCAGACCGGCCCGCCGAGGAATCCCAGGGCCACGTAGGCAAGGGCCAGCAGTATCCCCACCCAGACCATGGCCCTGACCTGGTGGAGTCCCCACAGGTAGTAGCCCAGAGCCAGCACGAGCAGGATGGCCCGGCCCAGTCCGGGATAGCTCAGGTCACCGCTGGCCACCAGCAGCCAGACCAGGAAGACGGCCACCAGGGTACCCAGCCAATGGAGCATGTACTGCAGCCCCTCCGAGCCGGAGTAGGCCCCGGTGACCACCGAGTGGCGCCAGCCGAACAGCGCGCTCAGCACGAACCCGACCGGTGCGGCGATCGTCCAGAACAGGCCCACCTGGCGGGGGGCCAGGTCGACCAGGGCGAACCCGACCAGGCAGAGCAGGGCCCACAGGATGTAGATGAAGCGGGGGGCGGGGCGCCGCTCCGAGCGCTGGACGACCTCCCGCACGTAGCGCAGGTCACCCGTCAGGTCCTTCACTTCATTCATGGTCTCCTCCTCGGTTTCAGGTGGGGCGGGATGTCGGTCCGATGACCGGGACCGGCCGGCTCGCCCAGATCCGCTGAGTTGCCTCATTAGATTAATCTAGAATCTAGACTAACTGGGGTGACCGGTCAAGAGGAGAATCTACGGCGGAGCGTTGAGGCCGGCCGCAGATCGGGACTCAGGGTCCGGGCGGTGCCTGGAAACCCCAGAGGAAGTAGTTACGCCACCAGCGGACCGGACGGAGGGTGGAGAACCCGACCGCGGTCCGGGCCTCCTCGAGCGTCCAGCCGGTCCGGAAGACGGGGTCGAGCCAGCCCAGCAGGGAGCGCCGGATGTCGGCCGCCAGCAGATGCCCGCCGGGGCGGACCACCCGTTCCATCTCATCCAGCGCGGCCACCGGGTCCTCTACGATGTGGAGCATGTTGAGGCTGGTCACCGCGTCAAAGACGTCCTCGGGGAAGGGGAGTCGCTCGACATCGGCCACCTCGAAGCGGAGGCGTCCGGAGAGTCCGGCGGTTTCCGCGCCCGCCCGGGCCATCTCTACCAGCGGGGCGGAGAGGTCGACCCCGACCACCTCGGCCTCGGGGAACGCCTGGGCCAGTTCCAGGGCGAAGGTGCCCGGGCCGCAGCCGGCGTCCAGGATGCGCCCGCCGGCGAAGCCGTTCCGGCGCAGCATCTGGGCGGCCTTCCGACCCAGGCGCCCGCTCCGGTCCCCTTCCCGCCGGGCGTAACCGGCGGCGAACTCAGGGTCGTCGAAGACCCGGGGGTGGACGAGGGGCCGGCGCTTCATCCGCAGTCTCCATGGTGAGTGTGACCGTTCCCTGGAAGATACGGGCCCCACCGTCGGACGGTTGCCGGGTGTCGTGCTCCACCAACCCGGAGCCCCGCCTGGTCACTCTGTCCGGCGGACGGTTGCCTGCTGCCTGACCGGTCCCTACAGGCGGCTGCCGCAGCGCCGGCAGTAGACCGCGTCCTCGGCGTGTTCCTCGTGGCCGCAGCCGGGGCAGGTACGCAGGGGGACCTCTTCCCGGGCCTGGGCGATCTCCACCGAGAGGATGCCTGTGGGTACTGCGATGATGGCGTAGCCCATGATCATCAGGATGGCCGCCACGGTCTGCCCCAGCACCGTCTGCGGGGCGATGTCCCCGTAGCCCACCGTAGTCATGGTCACGACAGCCCAGTAGATGCCGCGGGGGATGCTGGTGAAGCCCCGTACGGGGCCCTCGATGAGGTACATCAGGGCACCGACGATGACCACCACCGAGAAGACGGCCAGCAGGAAGACCGCGATCTTGTAGCGGCTGGCCCTCAGAGCGGCGCGCAGCTGCCGGGCCTCACCCACGTAGCGGGTCAGCTTGAAGATACGGAAGAGCCGCAGCAGCCGGAGCACCCGCAGTACCAGCAGGGTCTGGGCCCCGGCGAAGATCATGCTCAGATAGGTGGGGACCACTGCCAGCAGGTCGACCACCCCGAAGAAACTCAGGGCGTAGCGGTGAGGGTGGCGTACACTGACCAGACGCAGACCGTATTCGATCGTGAAGAGGATGGTGAAGGTCCACTCGACGGTATAGAGCATCTGGCCATGGACCTGACGCACCGAGGCCACGCTCTCCAGCATGACCGCCAGCACGCTCAGCAGGATGGCCCCCAGCAGGATGACGTCGAAGGCCTTCCCCAGCGGAGTGTCAGCCTCGAAGATGACCTCGTAGAGCCACCTGCGCAACCCCCCGCCCGGACGCTCCTCCCGGGGGGTGGAGTAGGGCTCGATCAGCGGATGTCGCCCCGGGTGTCCTCTCTTCTCCTCTCCCGGCATGGCTGTCTCCCCTCGATTCGTACCGGGATCGATCAGATCCCTGACAGGTTAGCAGGTAGTCCGGGTCTCAGCCCAGGACGGTCCGCAATGCGTCGACCAGCCACATCAGCAGGCCGGCCACCAGGGCGCTGGTCGGCAGGGTGAGCACCCAGGCCCAGACGATGCGCCGGGCCAGCCCCCAGCGGACGGCCGAGAACCGGGTGGTCGACCCGACCCCGGTGATGGCGCCGGCGATAGTGTGGGTGGTCGAGACCGGCACGGGCAACGGCCGGGCTCCTCTTTTCATTTCAGCTAGGCTCTAT
>CAYUVJ010000335.1:0-3367 GCA_964447955.1 uncultured Gemmatimonadota bacterium | reverse complement strand
CCAGGTCATGGCCGTCCACCGGACCGAAGTAGCGGATCCCGAGCCGTTCGAAGACGATGCCGGGCACCAGCAGGTTCTTCAGACTCTCGTCGAACTTCTGGATGGCCGAGCGGGTCGGACGTCCCAGCGGGACCTTGCCCAACAGGTCCCAGAGCTGCTTCTTCAGCCGGTTGTAGTGCGGATTGGAGATGGCGGTGGTGAAGTACTCGTGGATGGCGCCGACGTTGGGTGCGATCGACATCTCGTTGTCGTTCAGGATGATGAGCAGATCGGTCCCGGAGGCCCCGGTGTTGTTGAGTCCCTCGAAGGCCAGCCCCCCCGTCATGGCTCCGTCCCCGACGACCGCGACCACGTGATGTTCCTCGCCCCGGTGGTCCCGGGCCAGGGCGAATCCCAGGGCGGCCGAGATGGCCGTGCTGGCATGCCCCGCCCCGAAGGCGTCGTGCTCGCTCTCGTCCCGTCGGGCATACCCATAGAGCCCGCCGTAGCGTCGGATGGTGTCGAAGCGGTCACGGCGACCGGTCAGGAGCTTGTGCACGTAGGCCTGATGGCTGACGTCCCAGAGGATCCGGTCGGTGGGACTGTCGAAGACGACGTGCAGGGCCAGGGTCAGTTCGACGACCCCCAGGTTGGGGGCAAGGTGACCACCACGTTCGCTGAGCACATCGATCAGGCGTTCACGGATCTCACCGGCAAGCTCTTCGAGCTCGGCGACCGAGAGGGTCTTGAGGTCGTGCGGGGAGTCGATCCTATCCAGCAGGGACATCGGAATTGGTTCCTCCTCGGTCGCCGCCGGCCCCCCCTCAAGGGCGGGGTCCGGGGGAGCGGATGGGGCGGCCGGGGATGCGGCCCGCGACCCTTCAGGTGACGCGCTGCACCACGAAGTCCGCCAGCAGCCGCAGAATGATAGTGTCGCGTCCGGGCAGTACCAATCCGTTTTTGGCCCGTTCCACCAGCTCGGAGGCCAGTTCCACGCTCCGCTCCAGACCGTGGATCTTGGGATAGGTGTTCTTGTCCCGGTCCTTGTCCGCCCCCGGTTCCTTGCCCAGGGTGGCCACGTCCCCGGTCTCGTCGAGGACGTCGTCCACGATCTGGAAAGCCAGCCCGACCCCTTCACCGAACTGGTGGACCGCAGCCAGTTCCTCCGGGGTGGCCTGACCAAGGCGGGCCCCGCTGGTCAGGCTGGCGGCGATCAGGGCCCCGGTCTTGTGGGTGTGGATGTACTCCAGGTCGGCGGCGTCGATGGTCTGTCCTTCGAGCAGGATGTCGGTCACCTGACCGCCGATCATGCCCATGGTGCCGGTGGCCCGGGCGACCTCGGCCACCACCTCGGGATCCCCGCAACGGCTGATGACCTCGAAGGCCAGGGCATAGAGCGCATCCCCGGCCAGGACGGCCACCCCCTCTCCGAAGACCCGGTGGAGGGTCGGCTGACCCCGCCGCAGGTCGTCGTCGTCCATACAGGGCAGGTCGTCGTGGATGAGTGAGTAGGTGTGGATCAGTTCGATACCGCAGGCCACGTCCAGCAGGAGTTCGTCAGGGGCCGTGAAGACGGTCCCGGCGGCCAGCACCAGCGCCGGCCGGAAACGCTTCCCGCCTGCGAAGACACTGTAGCGCATCGCTCGATGGATGACAGCGGGGTGGACTGACTCGGAAGGGAGCAGTCTTTCCAGGTGCTCGTTACAGCGGGCCTGCACCTCGCCCAGGAAGGTATTGATACGGATCGTGGTCTCGGCACCGCGCATACTCACTCGCCCTCCGTCAGGGGCTCGGTCCGCACCGCCCCCTCCTCGGCCGCCGCCAGCAGGACCTCGACCCGCTGCCGGGCGTCCTCGATCTGGCCCTGACAGGCGCGGGCCAGCCGGATGCCCTCTTCGAAGAGCACCAGCGAGCGCTCCAGTGGTTCCTCGCCCTGCTCGAGCAGTCCGACGATCTCCTCGAGCCGTTCGATCCGCTCCTCGAAGCTCTCCGGGATGTCCTGCGATGGCTGTGCGCTCATGCTCTCTCGCTCCCCCCCGGTCCCTCCCGAGGCGCTTCCCGCCCCCCCTCCAGACCGGGGCCGGTCCACTCTACCCTAACGTCCGCGCGCCCTTCCCGCAAATAGACCTCCAGGGGGGCGCCCGGTTCCAGTTCCCGGCTGCTGCGGACTACCGCCCCCCCCTGCGGGTGCCGGGCGATGGCATAGCCGCGTTCCAGCACGGCGGTCGGCCCCAGCGCCTTCATGGTCCGTTCCAGTTGGGTGAGCCGGAGCCCCTGCCGTTCGATCAGGGCCCCGGCAGCCGTCCGCAGCCGGCGGCCTGATTCCCGGTTCCGTCCATCCGACTGCTCGAAACGGCGCAGCAGCCCCGTCGGAAGCCGTCGGACCGCCTCGTCACACTGCTGGGCCGCTTCCCGCAGCCGGGACCGCAGGCGCAGGAAGCCGTGGGCCCGTCCGAACCAGCGGACCTGGCGTTCCAACTCGGTCAGTCGGCGTTCCAGCACCCGCCGGATCCGCTCCCGGGAGAAGCTGATACCATCCCGGGTCTCGTCCCGCAGCCAGGCCACCTGCTCGGCGGCGGCGCTGGGGGTCGGCATCCGGAGGTCGGCGACCAGGTCGCAGATGGTCCAGTCGGTCTCGTGCCCCACCGCCGAGACCACCGGCAGCCGGCAGGCCGCTACCGCCCTGGCCACGGCTTCCTCGTTGAAAGGCCAGAGGTCCTCCAGACTCCCCCCGCCCCGGGTCAGCACCACGCAATCGAGATCGGGTACCCGCTGCAGTGCCTCCAGTGCGGAGACGATCTCAGCCGCCGCGCCCTCCCCCTGCACCCGGGCCGGCGCGATGAGCAGACGCAGAGCCGGGTTGCGTCGCCGGGTGATCTGCAGGAAATCCTCCAGGGCAGCCGCCTGCAGGCTGGTGACGACCCCTACCCGGAAGGGCCGGAGGGGTACCGGTCGTTTCCGCTCCGGGGCGAAGAGCCCCTCCTGCTCGAGCCGCTCCTTGAGCTGCTGGAAGGCCAGTTCCAGTTCGCCCACCCCGGCCGGTCGGAGTTGACGGACGACCAGCTGGAACTGGCCCCGTTGGGGGTAGAGGGTGACCTCGGCGAGCACCTGGACCTGCAGGCCGTCCTCCAGACGGAAGCGGAGGGCGGCCACCGTCTCCTCCCAGAGGACGATCCGGACCTCGGCACCGGCGTCCTTGAGCGTCCCGTAGACCCGTTCGCGACCCCCCGAGCGGTAGTACTTGATACCACTCAGCTCCCCCTCGACCCGGACAGCGCCGAAGGTGTCCTGGAGCAGGTCACGGACCCGCCGGTTCAGTTCGGAGACGGACCAGAGGTCCGCCTCGGGGTCCCCCGGCCGGACGGTCCCGTCCCGCCCGGAGAGCCCG
>CAYUVJ010000334.1:0-3369 GCA_964447955.1 uncultured Gemmatimonadota bacterium | reverse complement strand
GACACCAGGCGTCGGGTCTCCAGCAGCCTCCCCTCCACGGTGAAGCGGCTCAACTGCTGATTGGACAGGTCGTAGGTGGTCACCACCCCCTCCCGGACCTCCTCGATGCGGGCCGTCTGGAACTCCCCCGGGCCGCTCCCGCTCCGGCTGATGGCATGGTCGTAGCGTCCGTAGGGGTCGAAGACGGCGATGCGGTCGTTGCCGAGGTCGTTCACGAAGTACCAGCCCCGCTCGTCCCGGTGGAAGCCGGCCGGGTTGAAGAGCAGGGACTCCTCCCGCTCATCCTCGCGGAGAGTCACGACCGGTACGTAGTCGAAGAGTTCCCCGTCGTATTTCGGCCCCCCGCGGGTGACCGCGGTGGGGACCCCGCCCTCGTCGACGACCTCGAAGTCGTGCCCGACGGTTCCCGTTCCGCCGCCGCAACCATCCAGGGCAGGCGTCAGGAGAAGGACGAGGAGGAGTATAAAGGCAGAACGAGCGTAGGGTCTGCGGGTCGGCATGGTCGGCTCCTTCCGGTCCGGAGGTACGGAGCATGGACGACCGGGTGGCGGATGCGTTCAAAAGGAACGGCGCGACGGAAGTCTCCACTCCCGTCGCGCCGTATGCATCCGGACGGCCGGTCGAATCGCGGTCGGTCCCAGTCGGCCGAGTGCGGCCGGACTACTTCTTGTCGTAGACCGCCTTGATGGAGGTCGTCCCCCCTTCACGCATGTTCGGCATCTGACTCTCCATCACCAGTTTCCCGTTCTGCAGGGAGTAGGTGGTGGTGGTGGTCATGGTCCGGTCCTGGAAACTGCGCTCGCTGGTCACGACCAGTTTGCCGTCCTTCCACGACGCCGTGGTCGTGGTCGGGCCGCCGCGGGCTCCTTCGGTGGTGTGGGCCTGGCCGTCGGCGTTGATCTCCTCGACCATCTCACGGGTGGAGCCGTCACGGCCGGCCCGCTGGGTGGTGATGGTGATCTTGTCGCCGGTCTGAGCGATGGTCATGCTGGCCGCGGGGCCGCCCATCATCCGTCCCCCCCCACCCCCGCCACCGGCGCCGAGGTTGCTCTCGGCCTGGTTGAGGGTCCAGGTGCCGGCGAAGTTCGGGTTCTGGGCGCCGGCCATCAGGGGCAGGACGATGACAAGGGTCAGGGCGGTCAGCAGACCGCAGGTCTTGCGTACAGTGGTTCTCATGGGAAGGGCCTCGCTCCTCAATGGAGGTGGAGCAGCCGGAAGGGGTGACCGGTGGGTCCGTCACCTCGTGTCAGCTATCTATAGACACCACGCCGGGGACGTGGCATTCAGGCGAGTTGACGCCGGAGATCCGGCCGGTCGACCGGCCGAGGTCAGTGCACCACCAGGTTGAGCAGCTTGCCGGGCACGAAGATCTCTTTGAGGACCTCCCCCTCGGCCAGGTAGCGGGCCACGTTCTCGTGCTGTCTCGCCTCGTCGCGCATGGCCGCCTGGTCCTGTGCCCGCGAAACCTCGACGGGCACCTCCCCCCGCAGCTTGCCGTTGACCATGAAGACGAACACGACCGTCTCGTCCTCCAGGCCGGCCGGGTCGGGCTCGGGCCAGGGATGCCGGAATATGCTCTCGTCGGCTCCGAAACGGTGCCAGTGCTCCTCGGCCAGGTGGGGAGCGTAAGGAGCCAGCATCTGGACCAGCCGGACCAGACAGAGCCCGAGCACCCGGCGGTCGGTGGCCTCGGCCGGGGTGAAGCGGCTGAGCTCGTTGTAGAGTTCCATGGTGGCGGCGATGGCCGTGTTGAAATGGAACTCCAGGCTGTCGCTGCGGACCTTCTTGAGGGTCTGCTGGGTCTTGCGGTAGATCCCCCGGGCGGCCTCGCCCATCTCGTCCAGCGGGAGGCGCTCCACCGAGCGGACCGTCGCCGCCAGCTCCTGGTGCTCGGTGCAGAGGCGATGGATACGGGTCAGGAAGCGGTGGGCTCCGGAGACCCCTTCGTCGGTCCACTCGAAATCGCGCTCGGGGGGGGCGGCGAAGAGGATGGTCACCCGGGCCGTATCGCTGCCGTAGGTGTCCACAAACGGACCCACCGGCACGACATTGTTCTTCGATTTGGACATCTTGTCCCCGAAGCGCAACACCATGCCCTGAGTGAACAGCGTCTTGAAGGGTTCCTGGAACCCCACCAGGCCGGAATCGAAGAGCACCTTGGTGAAGAAGCGGCTGTAGAGCAGGTGCAGGATCGCATGCTCGATGCCGCCGATGTAGTGGTCCACGGGCATCCAGCGGGCCACCCGGGCCGGATCCCAGGCCGCCTGGTCGTTGTGCGGGTCGCAGTAGCGCAGGAAGTACCACGAGGAGTCCACGAAGGTGTCCATCGTGTCGGTCTCGCGCTCGGCCGGCCCGCCGCAGGCCGGACAGGTCGTTTTCACCCAGTCCTCGACCGCGGCCAGCGGACTGCGCCCCTTGGGGGTGAAGTCGATCTTCCCCTCGGGCAGCAGGACCGGCAGGTCGGACTCGGGGACCGGCACGACCCCGCAGGCCGGACAGTGCACCATGGGGATGGGTGCCCCCCAGTAGCGTTGACGGCTGATCAGCCAGTCGCGCAGGCGGAAGGTCACCGCCGCCTCACCCAGGCCCTGCTCGGTCAGGTGGGCCGAGACGGCCGGCACGGCCTCGTCCACGCTCAGGCCGTCGAAAGGCCCCGAATTGATGAGATGCCCGGGTCCCGACCAGGCCCCCTCCTCCACGTTCCAGGCCCCGTCCTCGGGCTGGATGACCGGGGGAACGGGCAGTCCGTAGCGGCGGGCGAAGGCCCAGTCCCGCTCGTCGTGGGCCGGCACGGCCATGATGGCCCCGGTGCCGTAGCTTTCGATGACGTAATCGGCGATCCAGACCGGCACCGCCTGGCTGGTCAGGGGATTTCGGGCGGTCAGACCGGTGTCCACCCCGTCCTGGACCCGGTCGGTCGAGGTCCGCTCCACGTCGCTCTTGCGCAGGGCGGCCTCGATGTAGGCGCCGACCTGCTCGGCGTGGGGGCTGACCTTCAGAAGGTGCTCGACATAGGGGTGCTCGGGGGCCAGGACCATGAAGGTGGCCCCGTAGAGGGTGTCGGGCCGGGTGGTGAATACCTTGAGCCGGGGGCTTTCCTCGCCGGTGCCGGCCGTCACGGCCCGGGCGGCTTCGTCCAGGAGGTCAAAATGGACGTAGGCGCCCTCGGAACGGCCGATCCAGTTGCGCTGCATGATGCGCACCCGTTCCGGCCACTCCTCCAGCAGTTCGATGTCGTCCAGCAGCCGCTGGGCGTAGTCGGTGACCTTGAAATACCACTGGGGGAGTTTCTTCTTGGTCACCGGGGTCTCACAGCGGTAGCAGGGCCCCTGCTCCACCTGTTCGTTGGCCAGCACGGTCTGGCATGAG
>CAYUVJ010000333.1:0-3383 GCA_964447955.1 uncultured Gemmatimonadota bacterium | reverse complement strand
GCCACAGCCGTATCCCTTGCTCAAGACGTCATCGTGCGACGTCAGCTGTTCCAGGTCGTATTTCGCACAGGGTCCGCCTCGGATCGCGGCCATCCCGTCCTGGCCGATGCGGTCCGGAATATGGTCAACCACCCGGGGACGGGCAAGGCACAGGGGTCCACCTGCCCGGCAGATACCGGACCGCCACGTGAGGATGTACCGTGCCTGTGCGGCCGTGTTAGAGTGAGCGGGCAGCGAATGACGAAGACCGTCCCCGGGGTCCAGACCGAGTGGCGCAGGACGGGATTCTGAGACCGGCCGCCGCGCACACCAGGTCGACAGCATCGGAAAGGAACCGTCACATGTCCCGAAGGCCTCTCCCCTGGTTCCCCGTCCTCATGATCGTGGTGGGCACGCTCCTGCTGCTCGGCAACCTGGAGGTCATCCACGACCTGGGGAAGCTCTTCCGGGACTGGTGGCCCCTGTTGCTCGTCCTGCTGGGAGTCTGGTTCCTGCTGGAGGAGCGGCGGGCACCGGAGATCGAGACCGAGGAGCGACTCAGCCTCGATCTGGGCGAGGCCGAACATGCCGACATCCATCTCGAGTTCGGGGCGGGGGCGTTGAGACTCGGTCCGGCCCCGTCCGGCAAGCTGCTGGAGGGGACCTTCCGGGGCGGGGTGCGCTACGAGGCCCTGCCCGGCGGCCGGCTGACCCTCGAACCCGACCACCGTCAGTGGTGGCGGTTCCACGAGTGGAGAGGGACGAAGTGGGAGGTCGGGGTGACCACCGAGGTGCCGCTGGTCCTGCGTCTCGACTCGGGGGCGGCCGACTGCGAACTCGACCTGACCGAGACCCGCCTGACCGACTTGGACGTCCAGACCGGAGCCAGCCAGACCACCGTCCGGATGCCCCGGGCGGCCGGGGCGGTCCGGGCCCGCATCGAGTCGGGGGCGGCCTCGGTGACCGTCTACATCCCGGACGGGGTGGCCGCCCGGATCACCTGTGAGATGGGCTTGGGGTCCAAGAACATCGACACCGCCCGTTTCCCCAGGACGGGCGGGGTCTGGGAGTCCCCCGGCTACGCCGCCAACCCGAACCGGGTCGACCTGCGGGTCGAGGGGGGGGTCGGCTCCGTCCGGGTGACCTAGGAGTCCGTCGTCGGACCCGGCCGGGTGACCTGGGAGCCCGATGTCGAGACATCACGCGTGACCCAGACGTAGACCGGGATGCCCGCCATCATCAGGATGAATCCCCAATAGACGGTCTCGGCCCCCGAGCCGGCCACGGCCCAGAGGGCATAGAGGAACGCCAGGACGGCCAGGACCGCTTCTCCCCGCCCCAGGTCGCGGGAACGGCCGCGGATGACGAGCTCGGCCATGGGCGCGAAGAGATAGGGGATGAGCGCGGTGAGGGTGGAGAGCAGGATGATGAAGGTGAACTGTTCGACCAGCCCCCGCGTGTAGTTCATGACCATCAGCCCGGTCACCAGGAGACTCGACAAGATCAGCCCAAAGACCGGTGTCCCCCTCCGTGAGAGCCGGGCGAAATGCTTCGGGAAGAGTCCGTCCCGGGCGATGGCCAGCGGGATCTGACCCTGCAGGAGGATCCATCCGTTGAGCGCTCCGAAGCTGGAGATCGCCGCACCGATCGCCACCAGATAGGCGGCCCCTCCACCCCAGAGATGGCTGGCCGCATCGGCGAAGGGAGCGGTCGATTCGGCCAGCTGGTCGGGCGGGATGAGTCCCATCACCGCCACAGTACCCAGGATATAGATCACCGCTGTCGTCATGGTCCCGATGAGGGTCGCCCGGGGGATAGTCCGCTCCGGGTCCCGGACCTCATCGGCCGGTACGGTGGCCGATTCGAGTCCGATGAAGGCCCAGAGGGTCAGCGTGGCCGTCGCGGTGACGGCGCCGAACGGCGAGCCGCCGGCCAGGTTGAAGGGCCGGAAGTTGGACGGGTCGAGGTGGAAGAGCCCGAAGAACGCGATGCCCAGCAGGGGGAGGAGCTTCAGCACGGTGGTCACAAGCTGGACGATGCCCCCCTCGCGGACCCCCAGGGCATTGATGCCGGTCAGCAGCCAGATGGCGGCCAGGGCGGTGAGAACCGCCGGCACCGGACCGGCGGTAACGGCCGGCCACAGGAAGCCCAGGTAGCCCACGAAGCCGACGGCGATGGCGGCGTTGCCGACGAAGGTGGCGATCCAGTGTCCCCACCCCACCAGGAACCCGGCGAAGTCGCCGAAACCCTCCCGGGCATAGATATAGGGACCCCCGGTATGCGGCAGGAGCCGCCCCAGTCGGGCGAAGGTGAGGGCCAGCAGCAAGGCCCCGGTCGAGGTCAACAGCCAGCCGACCAGGCTGATACCGCCGTAAGCGGCCAGTGAGGCCGGGAGCAGGAAGACTCCCGAGCCGACCATGTTCCCCACGACCAGTGAGGTACTGATCCAGAATCCGATCCGGCGGCGATCCTCCACTTCACGGCCTCCTACGATGCGGGACTCCGACGAGCCGACCCGGTCGCACTCGTCCTCATAGCACATCCAGCCGGTTCCTCCTACCAGGAAGCCCGAGCATCGGGGTGACAGCCGGGGCCGTGGACCACCCGGAAGAGCCGGTTGGAACACATCATCACCCGCTGGCAGGATGTCGCCGCATGCCATACTATTCGGTCCGACATCGCGCCGCCCGCCCACCTGGTGCCGTCACCCAGCGCCTGCTCTCGAGCCGGCGCCGATGGCCCGAAACCCCGACAGGGATGGAGGTCCGCGTGCCCGGCAAGATCAGCGGCTTCTTCCGCTCACTCACCCAGTTCAACCGTTCGTTCTGGTCCGCCAACATCTCGGAACTGTTCGAGCGTATCGCCTTCTACAGCATGACCACCATGCTCGTCCTGTACCTCACCACCGTACGGGGCGTCCCGGAGGGGGCGGCGACCCGCCTGAGCGGGAACTTCGGTCTGGTCGTCTATGGTCTGCCGGTGCTATCGGGTTTCCTGGCCGACTGGCTGGGCTACCGGCGGGCATTCATGCTGGCCTACAGCCTGCTCGCCGTCGGATACCTGCTCATCGGTCAGCTCACCACCTACTGGGGGATCGCCGGCGCCCTGCTGCTGGTGGCCATGGGTGCTTCGATCGTCAAGCCCACGGTGACCGGGACGGTCCAGAAGACCAGCGTCACGGCCATGGCCGCGGTTGGGTTCTCGATCTACTACATGCTGGTCAACATCGGGTCGTTCATCGCCCACAACCTGGCCGGTCAGGTCTCCGACCGCATCGGTGTCATCCCGGTCTTCTACTTCAGCACCGGGGCAGCAATCATCGCCCTGCTGCTGATCCTGGGGCTGTTCAGAGAACCGACGCCCAAGCCCCCGGCCGAGGGACAGGAGGCGGAGCCCCAGGAACA
>CAYUVJ010000332.1:0-3388 GCA_964447955.1 uncultured Gemmatimonadota bacterium | reverse complement strand
CCGGCTGACCGATGCCAATCCCTGGGTGGCCGAGGAGATAGCGCTGGGAAGCGTCCAGGTCGTACAGTGGCGAAGCCGCAACAACTTCACCATCGAGGGACTGCTCCACCTGCCGCCGGGCTTTGACGCCGCTGCTCCCGCTCCGATCCCGCTGCTGCTGCACATCCATGGTGGTCCGGCCGGCGCCTTCACCAACTCCTTCTCGGTCTCCAACCAGGTCTATGCCGGGCTGGGTTACGCCCAGCTCTCTCCCAACGTGCGGGGGTCGACCGGTTACGACGACCGGCTCATGCGCGGCAACATGAAGGACATCGGCGGCGGGGACTACGACGACCTCATCAACGGGGTCGACCTCCTGATCGACCGCCGGATCGCTCACCGGGACAGCCTCTGCCTCACCGGGTGGTCCTACGGCGGCATCCTGGGCGGCTGGACGATCACCCAGACCGACCGGTTCAAGGCAGCCAGTGTGGGTGCGATGGTCAGTGACTGGACGAGCGAGTACGGACCGGGATTCAACTACGACGTCACCCTCTGGTACCTGGGCGGCGACCCCTGGACCAACGCCCGCTTCTGGCGGGAGCGCAGCGCCCTGACCCACGTGGACAAGGTCAAGACCCCGACCCTGGTCCTGCATGGAGACGAGGACACCACCGACACCCCGGCCCAGAGCATGAACTTCTTCTTCGGCCTGCAGCGCTTCGATGTCCCGAGCCGCTATGTCCGGTTCCCCGGGGAGCCGCACGGACTGCGGACCATGAAGCACCAGCGGACCCGGACGGTGGAGGAGATCGAGTGGTTCCAGAAGTGGGTCCGGGGCCTCGAGGACTACACCTATCCGGAGCGGCCGAAGAAGGAAGAGAAGGAGGAGGAGAAGAAGTAGCCGCGCCCCCTCGTCGACTCGATCGGCGGGAGCCTCAGCCGGCCTCCCCGGGGAATTGAAGCTGAGGTTCCGGGGAGGCCGGCTTCAGTTCTCAATAAAAGACTAAAATGTCCGGAACAGGCTTGCAGGTTTCCGCACCCCCGGGCCATGCTGTCGGGGAGCCGGTGAGAAAGACCGGTCCGACGAACCTGACATTGGGAGCCCACCCATGAAGACGAGAGGTCTCCTGCACCTGGCCTCCGCCCTGGTCCTGGTCGCCGCGGGAGTCCGGGGCGCCCCACCCGGAGGTGTGGAGGACGATCCGTTCGGTCCCGGAGCAGGCTTGAGCGTCCTGCAGCAGGCCATCCCGGCCGGGGACGCCGCCCACGGCACGCGCCGTTACGAGGACTACGAGCGGGCCAAGCGTTGCGGATCCTGCCATTCCGATATCTACCAGCAGTGGACGCGGGCGATGATGAGCCAGGCCTATGTCCACCACTGGGACGAGATCGAGTACTTCGAACTGGCTGTCCCCCATGCCGAGATCAAGCCCAAGGTGGCCGGGGTCAAGGACAGCTGCAACGGCTGCCACGCCCCGGTGGCCTTCCTGGCCGGCGACACCCCGCCGCCGCGACCCGGAGAGGGAGGATTGGCCGACGAAGCCGTCACCTGCGACCTCTGCCACACCATCATCGGTTTCCAGGGGGAGACCCCGTTCAACTTCAACTGGCAGTCCCAGCCGGGGAGGATGAAGCAGGGGAACCGGGAGGGGGTCGAATCCCCCCACCACAACACCCGCTACAACCCCTTCCTGGAACAGGCGGAGTTCTGCGGCACCTGCCACAACGAGGCCAGCCCCTGGGACGTGTGGGTCAAGAGCACGCAGTTGGAGTGGGCCGAAGGACCCTATGCCGAGGAAGGGGTACCCTGCCAGACCTGTCACATGCCGCCGGCCCCCGGACGGGCCGCCAAGATGGGCGGCGAGATCCTGCCCGATATGCGCCAGCATCTCTTCCACGGTGCGCACGTGGAGTCCAAGATCAAGGGTGTGGTGGAGATCGTCATGTGGCCCGACCAGGACGAGCTGGTGCCGGCAGAACCGATGCGGCTCTCCGTAGCGCTCTTCAACCAGAAGGCGGGGCACCAGGTCCCTACCGGTTCGGTCGAGGACCGGCAGCTCTGGCTGACCGTCGAGGCGGTGGACGCGGCCGGGAAGGTCTACCACCTGCCGGTCGACCCCAAGGGCTTCCCGGGCGAGGAGCACAACATCACCAGCAACGTGCTGGCCTACCAGGACCTGGGGGAACCGCTCCACCGGCTGGATTTCCAGGGACTGCCCCGGGATGACACCCCCTACGAAGGGGACCGTATCTTCACCAAGCCCTACTTCGACGAGCAGGGGCGGCGGACCATCATGCAGTGGAACACGGCCAGCCAGGGTACCGACTACCGGATCGGCCCGAAGGAGACCAGGATCGAGACCTACACCTGGACCCTGCCCGACGACATCGCCCTGGGGCCGATCACCTTCCGGGCCACCCTGAACTTCCGGAAGCTGATCAAGTCGGTGGGTGAGTTCCTGAACGTGCCGGCCGAGGAGATGGAGACCATCGTGTGGAACACCGGAGTGACTCGAGCGGAGGTGGTGGACTGGTGAGAATACACAACGGACTGATTCGAATCGCGGCGACCCTGGTCGCCGCCTGGGCGCTCCTGTATGTGGTCATGCCTGTACCGGAGGCCACGGCCATACCCGCCTTTGCCCGCAAGTACGGGTTCTCCTGCAGTACCTGTCACGCCCCGGTGCCCCGCCTGAAGGCCTACGGGGAGGATTTCGCCGCCAACGGCTTCAAGCTGCCCGACGACGAGGAGCCGGTCCGGGCCTACCGGGACGTGGGCGATCCGATGCTGCTGCTGCAGCGGGAACTGCCGGTGGCCGTCCGGTTCGACGCTTATGCCCTGCAGGGGATCGGGGACGACGACTACGCCGATCTGCAGACTCCCTGGGGAGCCAAACTGCTGAGCGGTGGTCAGGTTGCCTCCAACGTCGGTTACTATTTCTACTTCTATATGAACGAGGCGGGAGAGGTTGCCGGCATCGAGGACGCCTATATCCACTTCAACAACCTCATGGGTGCGCCTCTGGACATCATGGTAGGCCAGTTCCAGATCTCCGACCCGCTCATGAAACGGGAGCTCCGCCTGACCTATGAGGACTACCTGGCCTACAAGGTCCAGCCGGGGGTCTCGTTGACCAAACTGACTTATGACCGGGGGGTCATGGTCACCTACGACACCCTCTTCGGACTGGGACTGGTGGGGGAGGTGGTCAACGGCAACGGCAAGCCGGAGGCGGACGGGGGGCTCTACGACGGGGACAAGGACAAAGCCTATGCCTTCCGCGGGATCTACGGGATCGGTCCCCTGAACGTGGGCGGATTCTGGTACGGCACCAAGGAGTGGCTGCAGGTGAACCCCGGCGATCCCTTCTTCGCCAACGAGGTGACCTACTGGGGTCCCAACTTC
>CAYUVJ010000331.1:0-3400 GCA_964447955.1 uncultured Gemmatimonadota bacterium | reverse complement strand
TGGTCTCGAAACCGATGGCGAAGAAGACCACCTGCCGTCCCGGTTCCTGCCGGGCGATCGCCACCGCATCCAGCGGAGAGTAGACCACCCGCACGTCCCCTCCGGCGGCTCGGATACCGAAGAGGTCCTGGTGGGAACCGGGGACCCGGAGCATGTCGCCGTAACTGGTGAAGACCACTTCGGGCCGGGTGGCGACGGCCAGGGCCCGGTCGATCATCTCGAGAGGGGTGACACAGACCGGGCAACCCGGACCGTGCACCAGGGTGAGTTCTTCGGGGAGCATCCGATCGAGGCCGCTGCGCACGATCGAGTGGGTCTGCCCCCCGCAGATCTCCATGACCACCCGCGGGGCGGAGACCAGTCCTTCGATCTCCTGCAGGACCCCCCGGACCAGGTGGGCGTCACGGTATTCGCTCAGGTGCTTCACGACCGTTCGCCCAGTTCCTCTTCCAGGTCGAACATCTCGCGCAGAGCGGCCAGGGTCTCGGCCGCCTCCTCCTCGTCCAGCACGCTGATGGCGAACCCGACATGCACGATGACCCAGGCATCCACCTCCGCCTCGGGGACGGAATCGAGGCAGACTTCGCGGGTGACCCCGCCGAAGTCGACCTTCCCCATGCGCAGGCCGTCACGCTCGAAGGTCGTGGTGATCCGGCCCGGGATGCCTAGACACATGACGGTTCTCCTGATGACTCAAGACGCTGCCGATCAGTGGATTGATGCCGCGGCCACCGCCGCCTGGCCCAGGGCCAGGCCGCCGTCGTTCGCGGGTACGTACCGGTGTATGTAAACCTCAAACCCCTCCCGCTCCAACAGCTTCATGGTCCGCTCGAGCAGGTAGCGATTCTGCCAGACTCCTCCGCTCAGAGCCACCCGGCGCAGACCGTGCTCCCGCTGCAGCCGGTGAGACACGGCCGCTACCACGGCCGCCACCCCGTTATGGAAGCGGGCGGCCAGGACACCCCGATGCACTCCCTGCATCGTCTGGGCTGCCAGCGCCCGGATGGCCGGGGCAGGGTCGACGGTCCCCCCGGAGATCTCGAATGGATAGTTCCCTTCCTCGCCACTCTTTACCAGGGCCTCGAACTCGATGGGGGCCTGGGCCTCGTAGTCGATACTGTGCCGCACCCCGGCGATCGAGGCGGCGGCGTCGAACAGGCGGCCCATACTGGAGGTCAGGGGGGTGTTGATCCCCCGCTGCAGCTGTCCCTCCAGCACCGCCAGTTCCTCGATCCCGGCCTCGCGGGCCGGCGGCAGGTCCTCCCGCCAGGCCACCCCCGCCTGACGGAGCCAGGCCAGGGCGGTCCGGTAGGGATGGCGCACCGCCCCATCCCCCCCCGGCAGGGGGAGGTAGGTCAGGTGGAAGGCCCGCTCGTAGGACCGGGCATCGGCCAGCAGGAACTCGCCCCCCCAGATGGCCCCGTCCGGCCCGTAGCCGGTGCCGTCGAAACAGACCCCGATGACCGGTTCGTCCAGAGGGAGCCGGTTGTCCACCAGGCAGGCGACGATATGGGCGTGGTGGTGCTGGACCCCGACCTCCGGAAGGCTCTCCCGCCGGGCCCTTTCCCGCGCCCAGCGGGTGGCCTGGTAGTCGGGGTGCAGGTCCCATGCGATGACCTCGGGACGCACCCGGAAGAGCCGCTCGTAGTAGGCCACCGACCACTCGAAGGAGCGGAAGGTCTCCAGGTTGTCCATCTCGCCGATGTGATGGCTGAGGAAGGCGTGCGGCCCCCGGGTCAGGCAGAACGTGTTCTTCATCTCGCCGCCGGCGGCCAGGATGGGCGGGGCCTCCAGGGGGAAGGGGAGGGGCAGGGGGGCGTAGCCCCGGGCCCGGCGGTAGAAAAAGAGGTCGCCAGCCACGGCGGCTGTGACCGAGTCGTCGACCCGGGTATGGATCGGCCGGTCGTGCATCAGGAAGGCGTCGGCCAGCCGGCTCAGGCGCCCGCGGGCGTCATCGTCTTCGAAGGCGATCGGCTCCTCGCTCAGGTTGCCGCTGGTCATCACCAGCGCCTCGGGATAGCCGTCGGCGGGTTCCAGCAGGAGATGGTGGAGCGGGGTGTAGGGGAGCATCAGCCCCAGGGTGTCGAGCCCGGGGGCCACGGCTGCGGCGATCCGGGGGCCGCAGAAGGTTTCCCCAGGCGATTCTCGGGTCCAGCGCACCAGGACCACCGGGCGTTCGGCGGTGACCAGCAGCCGCCGGTCGGCGGCGGTCAGGGCGGCATGGCGTTCGGCGGTCTCCAGATCGGGGACCATGACGGCAAAGGGCTTGTCGCCTCGGCGCTTGCGGGTCCTCAGCAGTTCCACCGCCTGCGGGTCGGTGGCGTCACAGGCCAGGTGGAACCCCCCCAGGCCCTTGACTGCCACCACCCGGCCGCCGGCCAGAAGTTCCCGCGCCCTTTCCAGCGCGGCCTCGCGCTCGGCCACCCTCTCTCCGTCCACCTCCAGCCAGAGCTGCGGGCCACAGTCGGGGCAGGCCACCGGCTGAGCGTGGAAGCGGCGGTCGTGGTGGTCGGCGTACTCGGCGGCACACGCCTCACAGAGCTCGAACCCGGCCATCGTGGTGTTGGGCCGGTCGTAGGGGAGGTCGCGGATGATGGTGAAGCGGGGACCGCAGTGGGTGCAGTTGGTGAACGGGTAGCGGTAGCGGCGGTCGGCGGGATCTTCCATCTCCCGGCGGCAGGCGGGGCAGGTGGCGATGTCGGGGGAGACCGGTTGGTAAGCTCCCTTCTCGTTCAACGAGGATTCGATGCGGAAGCCCGGCCGGCCTTCGGCGGTTGCCTCGCAAGAAGTGAGGGCCTCGATGCGGGCCAGGGGGGGCGCCTCGTCCCGCAGCCGCTCGGTGAAGCGTTCGAGTACGCCGGCTGGCCCCTCTAGGTGGATGTCCACCCCTCCGCTGGTGTTGCGGACCCAGCCGTCCAGGCCCAGATCCTCGGCCAGCAGGGCCACACAAGGGCGGAATCCCACTCCTTGCACGACACCGGTGACGCGGATGCGGCGGGCTTCCACCGTGGGGTCTCCGGACGCGGCCGGGTCAACGCCCGGCGCGGGCCCCTTCGACCTGGGTGACGACCCATTCCACCCAGGCCTCGAGCCCTTCTCCGGTGCGGCAGGAGAGCGGGAAGAAGGTCATCTGCTCGTTGAGGACCTCGACCCCGTGACGGAAGCGGGCCAGGTCGAAGTCACTGACCTCCATCAGGTCGATCTTGTTGAGGATCAGCACGTCCATGCGGCTGAAGGAGGAGGGGTACTTGTAGGGCTTGTCGTCCCCCTCGGGGACCGAGGAGACCAACACGTTGCGGTGGGTGCCAAGCTGGAACCCGGTGGGACAGATCAGGTTGCCCACGTTCTCCACGATCAGCAGGTCGATCTCCTCCAGCGGCAACGAGCCCAGCGCCTGGGC
>CAYUVJ010000330.1:0-3465 GCA_964447955.1 uncultured Gemmatimonadota bacterium | reverse complement strand
CCCACATGGCGATCCCCCCCACCCCGAGGTCGCGCACCAGGGCTTCGGCCTGACGTCGCTGGGGGTCGGCCGCGTTCTGGAAACCGGCCGTGACCTGCACGGTCACCAGGCTGGCCGCCTGGTCGCGCAGGCTCATCCCGGCCAGCGTCTTCTCGACCCAGCGGGCCTGGGAGGCCGGGTCATAGGGGTCACCCAGCCCCAGGACCGAACAGCCGGCCAGGGTGAGCACGACCGGCAGGAGGGTCAGGAGGGGCGGATAGGGACTCCGGCCCGGGCGGCGGGAGGGTCCGGAACGACGGTCATGGTCACGGTGCGGGTAGCTCGGCATGGAAGAAACGCTACGGAGTCGGAGGACGACTGTCAATCCATGCCACCAGCCAGCCGGCCAGCAGTCCGGCCAGGCAGCCGGCCGGGACCAGCCAGACCCAGAAGACGAGCCCCCCGATCCAGAGCACCGCCCCGGTCCCGCTGCCCACGATCAGCGCGGTGACCGCCGCCGCCGGGCCTCCCCGTGAGGTGAGCCGACCCAGCAGGAAGGCGGCCAGGAACCCGCCGTAGGTCACCGAAGCGATCGAGAGCCCCAGCTCCACCACCGGATTGTCGGTGCTGTGGAAAAGCATGGCACCCCCCACCAGTACCACCGCCCAGAACAGAGTGGTCCGGCGGCCCCGCCGGAGCTGGTCGTCGTCGGACTCGTCCCGGCGCCGGAAAAGGTCGAGGACGGTGCTGCTGGAGAGGGCATTGAGGCTGCTGGAGAGGGTGGACATGGCGGCCGCGAAGATGGCCGCCAGGACCAGTCCGGCCAGACCGGCCGGCATCCGTTCGATGATGAAGCGGGGGAAGACCTCGTCGGAGGCCATGGGCGCCCCGCCGAAGGCGACGTAAAGGGTCGCCCCCAGGATCAGGAAGACCAGGAACTGCAGGAGTACCAGGAACCCGCTGACGATGAGCGCGGTCTGGGCCTGGCGCAGTCCCCGGGTGGCCAGCAGGCGCTGGACCAGGAGCTGGTCCGTGCCGTGGCTGGCCATACTCAGAAAGGCCCCCCCGATCAGGGCGGCCGGCAGGCGGTAGCCCCCACCGAAGAGCCCGCGCCAGCCCTCGCTCAGTCCCAGGTTTATCAGGCGCAGTTTGCCGGCCGGCAGGGTCTCCATCAGCCCCGACCAGCCGCCGATGCTCCCCAGTACCAGCCCCAGGGCGACCAGAGCCCCGGTCAGGTAGAGGACGAGCTGGACCGAGTCCAGCCAGACCACCGAACGGATCCCCCCCACCCAGGTGTAAAGCACGGTCACCCCGCCGATGGCCAGGATGCAGAGTGGATAGGACCAGCCGGTGATGAGGGCCAGCGGGATGGCGGTGGCGAAGAGCCGGACCCCGTCGGCCAGGATGCGGGTGACCAGGAAGAGGACCGAGGCCGTCCGCTGGGGGAGTACGCCGAAACGGCGGCCCAGGAAACCGTAGGCGGTCAGGGTCTCGTGCCGATAGAAGAAGGGGAGCAGGAGCAGGGCGGCGGCGATCCGGCCCAGGATGTAGCCGAAGGCGAGCTGGAGGAAGGTCAGGTCTCCGGTGTAGGCCAGACCCGGTACACTGATCACGGTCAGGGTGCTGGTCTCGGTGGCCACCACCGAGAAGGCCACCAGCAGCCAGGGGAGACGCCGGCCTCCCAGGAAGTAGTCGGTGCCGGAGCGCTGACCCCGACCCAGCCACAACCCCAGTCCGGTGGTGAGCAGCAGGTAGGCCAGCAGGACGGCCGCATCGATCCCGCGCAGAGCTCCCATCAGGCCTCGCCCCTCTCACCGGCCGGACGGCTCGGGAGTGCCGCCGGGATGAGACTGCCGGGCACAGTAGCCCGGCCGGCCCCGGTGACCGCCGGCAGGACGGCCGGCACCCCATGCAGATGGGCGTCTGCCAGCACGGCGAAGGCGGCGGCCTCGCGAGCCTCGGCCGGCAGACCCAGATCGTCGCTGAGGAGCGTCTCGGCCGGGGCCATCCGCCGGCGCAGACCCTCCAGCAGGATGGGATTGCGGGCCCCACCTCCGGCCACCACCACCTGGCGGGATTCGGCCGGCGGCGGCAGGAAAGCCGCGACGGCCCGGCCTACGCTCTCGATGGTGAAGGCGGCGGCGGTGGCCAGCAGATCGGCCAGCGGCCGCCGCGCACCCCACGACTCCCAGACCACCCCGACGAATCCGTCCCCCCACTGTTCCCGGCCGGCGCTGCGCGGGGGGCGGCGGGCCAGGAAGGGGTGGGCCAGCCACTCCTCGAGCAAGGGGGCGATCACGCTTCCGGAGGCGGCCAGCCGTCCGTCCCGGTCGCAGGTACGCTCACCGCCCGTACCCCGCCGGACCAGCCCGTCCAGGACCAGGTTGCCGGGTCCGGTGTCGAACCCCGTGACCCCGTCGGTCCCCTGCCCGGCCGGCAGCCAGGTCAGGTTGGCGATCCCGCCCAGGTTAAGGATGATCCGCTCGCGGTCGGCTCGGCGCAGCAGCACAGCGTCGGCGAAGGGGACCAGCGGGGCTCCCTGCCCCCCGGCGGCCACGTCCCGGCTGCGGAAGTCGTGGACCACCGCCAGGCCGGTCCGTTCGGCCACCACCGCGGCCGATCCGATCTGGAAGGTGACCGGCTCAGAACCGTCCGGGGCGTGATAGACGGTCTGCCCGTGCAGACCGACGGCGCTCACCTCTCCGGGCTCGATCCCGGCCTGCTCGAGCAGGAGCCGCAGCACCGCGGTGTAGTGTTCCCCCAGGGCGATGTGGAGGCGGGCGGTCCGGCGGAGCCCGGCCCGCGGCCGCACGACCCGGGCCAGACGTTCGCGGAGAGCATCGGGGAAGGGTTCGTGACGGTGGGCCAGCAGCCGCCACTGCGGGCCCAGGACCGGACCCTCCAGCCGGAGCAGGACGGCGTCCACCCCGTCCAGGGAGGTGCCCGACATGCATCCGGCCAGGATCCGGGTCCCGGGGGCGCTCAAGGGGTGTCGCCGCCGGGCCCCAGGTCGAGCACGACCCGGCCCACCGGCATCCCGCTGCGGCGGACCGTGATCTCGTAGAAGCGACCCTCCCCGGCCAGGCTGTAGCCGAGGAGCAGGTCCCGGTCGAGACGGGCGGGGTGCCCCCGGTCCTCCGCACCGGTCGGCCCGGGGAAACCCACGAAGTTGACCGTGAAGCCGCTGGCAACGGCCGGTTCGACACAGCGCGGCGTGTTGGCCGTGTTGGCGACCCACGACTTGTCGCCCGAGGAATTAGCGGCCGATTTGACGAGCGAGCCGACGAGTGACGAGCTGCACCGCGCAATACGGCAGTTTCGCCGCACACAGGCACGGCAGTTTGCGGTCGAGTCGCTGGTCGGAGAGAGCTCGGCCATGCGGAAGGTGCGCGACCAGGTGGCCGCCGCGGCAGCCAGTGGCGCGAACGTGCTGGTCTGCGGCCCGCCCGGCAGCGGACGCGCGCACGTCGCCCGGGCGATCCATTA
>CAYUVJ010000329.1:0-3503 GCA_964447955.1 uncultured Gemmatimonadota bacterium | reverse complement strand
GCTCCGCGCCCTGCGGCTGGACCCGGGGGGCGGTCATCTCAGTGTCCGACTCGGTCCTTCTTGACGCCCAGCCCACCACGTCACAGTTTGGCGGGGTCCCTGTACTACCCGATCACGACCTCGGAGAAGCGATGAACATCCGACGCGCGCTGCTGACCTTGTCGACCACGCTGCTGCTGCTGCCGCTCACCGCTTCCCCGGTTCTGGCCGCGGTGCAGGAGGGGGGACATCATGCCGAGGGCGGCCTGGGAGCGCTGCTGCCGCTCTGGAGTATCATCCCGTTCGCCGGCATCCTGCTCTCGATCGCCATCTTCCCGCTGGTGGCGCCCCACTGGTGGCACCATCACTTCCCCAAGGTCAGTGCCTTCTGGGCGCTCCTGTTCGCGGTCCCCTTCCTCTTCGCTTATCGCGGCGATGCGCTCTACGAGATCCTGCACATCTACATCGTCGACTACATCCCCTTCATCATCCTTCTCTGGGCGCTCTTCACCATCGCCGGCGGGGTGCTGATCGAGGGGACCCTGGCCGGCACCCCCGGGGTGAACGCCGGCCTGCTGCTCATCGGCACGGCCCTGGCGTCCTGGATCGGGACGACCGGGGCGGCCATGGTCATGATCCGTCCGGTCCTGCGGGCCAACCATTGGCGCCGCAACAAGGTCCACATCGTGGCCTTCTTCATCTTCCTGGTGGCCAACGTGGGGGGATCGCTCACCCCGCTGGGGGATCCGCCGCTCTTCCTGGGTTTCCTCCACCACGTCCCCTTCTTCTGGACCTTCCACCTCTTCCCCCAGATGGGGGTGGTGGTGGCCATCCTGATGGTCCTCTTCATCCTCATCGACACCCGGAGCTACAAGAAGGAGCTGGCCGAGGGACGGCAGCAGGTCTTCGAGGGGCCGAAGGAGCCCCTGCGCATCCGCGGCGCCTTCAACTTCCTGCTGCTGGGCGGGGTGGTCGCGAGCGTGCTGATGAGCGGGATGTGGAAGCCGGGTGAGGTCAACCTGATGGGCGTCCACCAGGGCATCCAGAACCTCATGCGGGACGGCCTGCTGATCGGGCTCGGCCTGCTCTCCCTCAAGCTCACCCCCCGGGCCCTGCGGGAGAAGAACGGGTTCACCTGGTTCCCCATCCAGGAGGTGGCCTACCTCTTCGCCGGTATCTTCATGACCATCGTGCCGGCCCTGGCCATCCTGAAGGCGGGGGAGGCGGGGGCGCTGGGCGGTTTCCTGCACGGCATCAACGAGCCCTACCAGTACTTCTGGGTCACCGGCATCCTCTCCAGCTTCCTGGACAACGCCCCGACCTACCTGACCTTCTTCAACTCGGCCCTGGGGCACTACTACCCCGGCATGGCCGAAGCATCGGCGGTCGAGATGCTTATCAGCGAGCACCAGATCATCCTGGTCGCCATCGCCTCGGGGGCGGTCTTCATGGGAGCCAACACCTACATCGGTAACGCTCCCAACTTCATGGTCAAGTCGATCGCCGAGGAGAACGGCATCCCGATGCCCTCCTTCTTCGGCTACATCCTGCGCTACACCCTGCTCATCCTGCTGCCCGTCTGGGCGGTGGTGACCTTCCTCTTCTACCTGTAGGCACACGGAACAGGCAGGAACGGGAAGGGCCCCGAAAGGGGCCCTTTCTCGTAGGCACGACCTGCTGACGCAGGCTGGCGCTGCGATCACTTTCAGAGGCTGTTCCTCCGCCCTCGACCAGCCCTCAGTCCGCCGTCCAGAACTCCCAGTAGCGACCCTCCGCAATCCAGCGTCTCCCTCGCGAAGGTGAAAGGGACACCCCCCACGAGCCCTATGCTCGGGATATCACCGAACGGGTGGTCCTCGACGTGGCCGGCGGGCAGGACCCGCCAGGCATCCACCATGACCTGTCTGTTCCTGGTCCCCCCGGAAGGAGGCTTTTCCGCGTCATCGTGCTCTCCTTGCGGGTGGCGGACCGGGACAGAGGATGTAGAGGAGAGGAGTCTAGCACCGATGGGCAGGTTGCGGTGTCAGGTTCGCGCGCGTGTCAGGCGAATTCGGAGCAGCTAGATCATCCGGCCCTGTCCGAAGCCGAGGATCTTTCGACAATGAGGGCAGAAGTAGACGATGTTCTGCCCTTGAGCGAGGGCTACGCCCTTGACCTTCGTGTAGACCTCGGTGAGTTCCTGGTCACAATGAGGGCACAGGGGCGCAAGATCCTCCCGTTTAACGATCTGGAACGGTCTGTCATTCATCTGTGAACACCTCCGTGGCTTCCCTATCTGATACTACGATCTGTGACTCATGGAATTCAGGGTCATTCATGCCACAACGGTGCCGACCGGATGCTGATTCGCAATGCAGGATTCGGCGAGTAGTCACTGATCATGAACAGTGGGAATGTGGCGGGCCAACGTCTTTGGCGATGAGCCGGGCGCGACGCGCCCCGGCTCCATCGGCGTGTTAGGACCCTTCTCAGGAAGAAGACCGAATGCACCTGGAGTTGTAAAGACAGACTTGCCGAGTCTAGAGAGTTTATGGAGTCCTGAGTCCATACTACCAGCTTGAGGGCTTTGATATTGATGAGCCATCTGCAAGCAAGAGAGGATCTGGAAACTGATGTCGAAGGCATGAGCGCAGCTTGATTGAGTATGATTCTGGGGCCATTCCCGCCAGTTCGGCATTGGTCCTTTTGTATGGGAATGCAAAGAAGATGATCTTTGTAGGGAACAACCTCCTGCACGCTCTAAAGGCCGGCGCAAGATCGGTGTCGCCTGTCATTAGCACGACTGTGTCAGCTTCATCGGAGTGGCAGACTTCGAAGAGTTTTGATGCGAGTGCCACATCCGACTCTTTCTCCTCATGTGCTTTGAACAGCTGTCTACAATTGGGGCACCAAACGTCTTTTGCCTTGAATCGACCCAACTCGACATTTACCCCTGTCCCTCGGAGACATCTCATATACAGGCTGTGACGCCGCTGCTTGTCACTTGATCGATGGGTTGGGGGTGCCGAGAAGTAATAGATACGCTCAAGAACGGCTCTCTCCCCGCCTACGCGACCTGCTATTGGGAGGTAAGATCTGCAGAGGCTTTGGAGATCAAGCCACTTCGTCGTAGAACCCCCTGCATCGGCCTGAGCTTGAGCTAATGAGTGATAGACGTTGAATCCGTCAACGAGGAATACTGTCCGGTTCATTGGCAGACTCCCAAATAAAAAACCCCCCGGATCGCAATCCGAGGGGGCCCAGTGAGCTTACAGCGCACCGGGGATGAAACCTGACAACATAGTATGGGTACAGATACGACAAGTCAACTCCTCTGCTTTAATGCACTGTGCTTGCTGGCGCAACTGTGGTTCTAACGGCTCTGCCGATAACCTGCGAGCGAAGCGAGTCAGGTCCACGCACGTGAAGCTAATGGAGGCCCCCTGTCGAGCCTAAGTCTTAGGCTCGGGGGTGCTCATCACCTCTACCTCAGGAGGCCTCCGATGCGATTCTACACCCAGCAGCGACGATTCTACTGCGGGATC
>CAYUVJ010000328.1:0-3511 GCA_964447955.1 uncultured Gemmatimonadota bacterium | reverse complement strand
ACGTGGACGTCAACCGCCAGGTACCCGAGGAAGTAGTGGCCAGCCTGAAGGTGATGAAGGACCCCCCGCGCGTAGCCGACGTAGTGGCCAGCCATTTGGGGGCCGACATCGCCGACCGCCAGCGACTGCTCACCCATGCCGACGTGGGGATGCGCCTGCAGTCGGTACTCGAACTGCTCGCCTCGGAGACCCAGATCCTGGAGCTGGAGCAGAGCATCGAGGGGCAGGTCCGTGACCGGATGCAGAACAGCCAGCGGGAGTACTACCTGCAGGAGCAGATGCGGGCCATCCGCGAGGAACTGGGCGAAGGGGACGAGTACGCCGAGATCGACACCCTCAAGGAGCAGGTCCGCAAGGCGGGGATGCCCAGGGCGGTGCGGGAGCGGGCCGAGGCCGAGATCGACAAGCTGGCCCGCATGCACACCCTCTCCCCCGAGGCCACGGTGGTGCGCAACTACCTGGACTGGCTCGTCCAGATCCCCTGGAAGAAGCGCACCCGGGACCGGCTCGACCTCAGCGCGGTGCGGCGCATCCTGGATGAGGACCACCACGCCCTGGAGAAGCCCAAGGAGCGCATCCTGGAGTACCTGGCCGTCCTCAAGATGGTCGGCCGCATCAAAGGCCCCATCCTCTGCCTGGTCGGTCCCCCGGGGACCGGAAAGACCAGCGTGGCCAAGTCGATCGCCGGCGCGCTGGGCCGCCGGTTCGTGCGCATGTCGCTGGGCGGGGTACGGGACGAGGCCGAGATCCGTGGCCACCGCCGCACCTACATCGGGGCCCTGCCCGGGCGCATCCTCCAGCAGATGAAGAAGGCGGGGACCCGCAACCCGGTCTTCCTGCTCGACGAGGTGGACAAGGTCGGGGCCGACTTCCGGGGGGACCCGGCGGCGGCCCTGCTCGAGGTGCTCGACCCCGAGCAGAACGCTCACTTCTCCGACCACTACCTGGAGGTCGACTACGACCTCTCCCAGGTCCTCTTCATCACCACGGCCAACACCCTGTTCACCATCCCGCCCGCCCTGCGCGACCGGATGGAAACCATCGAGATGCCCGGCTACCTGGAACCGGACAAACTGGCCATCGCCCGCTCCTATCTGCTCCCCAAACAGCTCGAGGCTCACGGTCTGGATGCCGGGGACCTGCTGCTCAGCGACAAGACCCTCAGGGCCCTCATCGCCGGCTGGACCCGTGAGGCCGGGGTGCGCAGCCTGGAACGGAACCTGGCCACCCTCTGCCGCAAGGCGGCCCGCAAGGCGGCCGAGGCGGGGGAGAACGGCCGGCACAGTCCCCTGCCCCTGCGCATCACCCCGGCCGGACTGGAGTCCTACCTGGGGGTGAAGAAGTTCGAGGAGAGCCTCTCGGAACGGGAGGACCTGGTCGGGGCGGCCCAGGGACTGGCCTGGACCTCCACCGGCGGCGACCTGCTCAAGATCGAGGTAGCCCTGGTGCCGGGCAAAGGACGGCTCCAGTTGACCGGCAAACTGGGCGAAGTGATGAAGGAATCGGCCCAGGCCGCCTACACTTACGCCCGGGCCCACGCCGCCGACTGGGGCTACCGGACCGACTTCTACAAGGACACCGACATCCACATCCACGTCCCCGAGGGGGCCATCCCCAAGGACGGTCCCTCGGCCGGCATCACCATCGCCACCGCCCTGGTGAGCGCCCTGGCCGATCGCCCGGTGCGACGGGACGTGGCCATGACCGGTGAGATCACCCTGCGGGGGAACGTGCTCAGCATCGGCGGGCTGAACGAGAAGGTCATGGCGGCCAAACGGGCCGGCATCCAGACCGTGCTCCTGCCGGCCGAGAACGCCCGTCACCTCAAAGAGATCCCCAAGGGGGTCGCCCGGGGGCTGGAGTTCATCCCGGTCCACAGCATGGGTGAAGTGCTGGAGGCAGCCCTGCTGCCGGCCGCCGGGTCGCGGGCCGGAGCGTCCCGCAAGTCAGGGAAGGCTCCGTCCTCCCCTACGGCATCGAAGCGCCGGGACCGGTCGTCGAAGAGCAAGAAGGGGGGGCGCCGCCCCGACCAGCCGGGAGCCGGCGCATGAGTCCCCCGGTGGTCATCCCGTCACGGCCCCAGGATGTGCTGGAGAGCGCGCTGGAGACCACCGCCTTCAACCTGGAGCAGTTGCCGGCGGCCGATCCCAACCTGCTCGAGATCGCCTTCGCCGGCCGTTCCAACGTGGGCAAGTCTTCGCTCATCAACGCGCTCATCAACCGCAAGGGACTGGCCCGGACCAGCAACACCCCGGGCAAGACCCGCTCCATCAACATCTACCGCTGCCGGGTGCGTGGGGAGAGCCTTCTCCGCCTGGTCGACCTGCCTGGCTACGGCTACGCACAGGTCTCCCACACCGAACGCCGGGCCTGGGAGCCCCTGGTCGAGACCTTCCTGAGCTCCCGGACCAACCTCTGGGGGGTCGCCCTGGTCATCGACGGCCGCCGGACCCCGGAGGCCTCCGACCAGGAGATGGCCGACTGGCTGGGCCACGCCGGCATCCCTTACCTGGCCGCCCTCACCAAGACCGACCGGACCAGCCAGAAGGAACGGGCCCAGGCCCTGCGGGGATCCGAGGGTCTGCTGCGCAGCCTGGGGGCCCGCGACGTGCTCCCGGTCTCGGCGGTGAAGAACACCAACATCGCGCGGCTCTGGACCGCCCTGGGGGCCTTGCGTATATAGTGGCCGTTATGGACACCATTCCTTTCCTTGACCTGACCCCGCAGAACGAGCCCCTCCGCGCCGAACTGGAGGCAGCCACCGCTCGGGTCATCGCAAGCGGCCAGTTCACCCTGGGGCCCGAGGTGGAGGTCTTCGAGGCCGCCTTCGCCGCCTACTGCGGGACGAAGTACGCCGTAGCCCTCAACAGCGGCACGGCCGCCCTCCATCTGGGCCTGCTGTCGCTGGGCGTGAAGCCGGGGGACGAGGTCATCACCGTCGCCCACACCTTTTTTGCCACCGTGGAAGCCATCCTGTATGTGGGGGCCAAGCCGGTCTTCGTGGACATCCACCCCCTGACCCTGGTGATGGACACCCGGGTGGTGGAGCAGGCCATCACCCCCCGTACCCGGGCGATCCTGCCCGTCCACCTCTACGGCAACCCGGTGGACATGGGGGCCTTGAAGGAGATCGCCGACCGGCACGGCATCCCGGTATTGGAGGACGCCTGCCAGGCCCACGGGGCGGTGCATCGTGGAAAGCGGGTCGGGGGGTGGGGGGCGGCGGCGGCCTTCAGCTTCTATCCCACCAAGAACCTGGGGACCCTGGGCGAGGGTGGCATCCTGACTACCGACGATCAGAAGGTCTTGGACATCGCCCGCAGCCTGCGCAACCACGGCCAGTCCGGCGTCTACCGGCACGACAAGGTCGGGTTCAACTATCGCATGACCGCTTTCCAGGGTGCCGTGCTGAACACCAAACTCCCCCATCTGGACACCTGGAACGCCGACCGGCGACGGTTGGCCATGAAGTACAGAGAAGTGTTGAATGGATCCGGCGTGGAGGTGGTGG
>CAYUVJ010000327.1:0-3516 GCA_964447955.1 uncultured Gemmatimonadota bacterium | reverse complement strand
GAACAGGAAGCGCCGCCCAGGAAGGCCAGGGCGGTGCCCATCCCCAGTTTCCACCAGAGCAGGACCAGCACGACCGCGATGAAGATGAAGAGGATGCTGTATTCACGCCTCAGGAAGACCATGGCCCCGTCGTGGATCTGCTCCGAGAGGTCCCGCATCCGGTCCGTCCCCTGGGGACGGCGCATGATGGAGGCCAGGATCAGAAACGCCACCACCAGTCCGCCGACCCCGAAGAGGGGGGCCAGAAGCCTAAGCGTCTGTTCCATCGGGTTGTCCCTTCGCTCGGTTGAATCGGTTCATCGCCTCTTCCAACCCGCTTTCCAGCCAGGTCTCCACGGCCTCGGCGGCGAGGGCGATCGTCTCATCGATGACGGTCCGTTCCTCGGACCGGAACGGTTCCAGTACGAATCCGGTCAGGTCGGGGGGCATCCGTTCGCTCCCGACCCCGATGCGCAGCCGGGCGAAGTCGTCCCGGCCAAGCTGATAGATGACGTCCTCCAGACCCTTGTGCCCACCGCCGGAACCTCCCGGCCGCAGCCGGATGGAACCCAGCGGCAGGTTCACGTCGTCGGAGACCAGCAGCAGCCGCTCCATCTCCACCCGGTAGAAGGCGGTCAGTCCCTGGACGGCGTGCCCGCTGAGGTTCATGAAGGTCGTGGGTTTGGCCAACAGCACGCGGCCGACGGCGATGTGCGCAGTGGCGACGAGGTACTCCCCCTTGCCCCCCGCGAACGCGGCGGACCACTGCTGCGCCAGCCGGTCGACGACCTCGAAACCGGCGTTGTGCCGGGTACCCGCGTAGCGCCGGCCGGGATTCCCCAGGCCGACGATGGCGTACGGGCTCTCCATGGGAAGACGGCGGACCAGGGCGGAAGGGGCGGGCTACGCCTCCTTCTCGCCCTCCTCCTCTTCGGCCTCTTCTTCCTTCTCCCGGCCCACCAGTTCCGGCTCGGCCGGCCCGACCTCTTCCACCACGACCTCTTCCTCGAGCACCCGCGGCGCGGCGATGGAGACGATGGTCCGATCGGGCTCGGAGAGCACTTCGAAGCCCGTCAGGTCCAGGTCTCTCACATGCGCGCTGTCGCCGATCTGCAGATCGCTCACGTCCAGCTCGAAATGGTTGGGGATCGCGGTGGGCAGACAGCGGATCTCGATGTCGTAGAGGCGGTGCTCGAGGACCCCACCCATCTTGACCCCGGCCGAGGTGCCGATGAGCTTGAGCGGGACCTCGACGTCGATCTCTCGGGCGAGGTCGATGTGGACCAGGTCGATGTGGGTGAGCCCGCCCCGGATGGGGTCGTGCTGGACGTCACGGATCAGGGTGACCCGGTCGCTCTTGTCCTCGTCATCCAGCAGGATGGTGATGAGGGTGTTCTCACTGAGCCCCGGGCTGACCAGCGCCTGGAACTCCCGGGCGTCGATGGCGATCGGCTGGGGTTCCTCGTCGGCTCCGTAGATGATACCGGGGATCCGTCCGCTGCGACGCAGACGGCGGACCACTCTCGTGCCCGTCTCCTCGCGGCGACGGACGCGAAGCGTTGTCTTCTCCATGCTAGCTCGGCCTCCTGAACGGGCCACGGTCCGGGAAGGCTCCCGCCGCGGCCGCTGGCATGCGGCCGGTCCGAGCGGACCGGCCTCTATGTCGGGGCGGTGGTCATCGTCCCGCGACGTTCATGCCGCCGCGACGTACCGCACCCCCTGACCTAATCGAACAGCGAACTGATGCTCTCCTCATGATGGGTCCGGCGGAGGGCTTCAGCGAAGATATGCCCCACCGAGACGATCTCCAAGCCCGGAAATCGCTTCTCTTCAGGGATGTCGATCGTGTTGGTGACGATGAGTTTCTCGATGGGACTGGCCGTGAGCCGGTCCTTGGCCGGCCCGGAGAGCAGACCGTGGGTGGCGGCGGCGAAGATGTGCCGGGCCCCCTGTTCCTTGACCGCCTTGGCCGCCTCACACAGGGTTCCGGCGGTATCGACCATGTCGTCCAGCAGCAGGACGTTCTTGTCCTCCACCTCCCCGATGATGTTCATAACCTCGACGGCGTTGGGCTCGGGCCGGCGCTTGTCGATCAGCGCCAGTCCCGCCCCCAGGCGCTTCGAATAGGCTCGCGCCATCCGGATGGAACCGACGTCCGGGGCGACGATGACCAGGTCGGGGATGGCCATCTCCCGGAAATGGGCGGCGAAGGCGATGGCCGAGTAGAGGTGGTCCACCGGGATGTCGAAGAAACCCTGGATCTGGGCGGCGTGCAGGTCCATGGTGATCATCCGGTTGGCCCCGGACTTCTGGATCAGGTCGGCCATCAGTTTGGCCGAGATGCTGACCCGGGGCTGGTCCTTCCGGTCCTGCCGGCTGTAGCCGAAATAGGGGATCACTGCGGTGACCCGCTTCGAGGAGGCCTTGCGGGCGGCGTCCAGCAGCAGGAAGATCTCGATCAAGTTGCGGGCGGGGCTGTTGGTCGACTGGACGATGAAGACGTCCGCCCCCCGGATGTTCTCCGAGTACTTCACGAAGATCTCGTCGTCGGCGAAGGTCTTGATCTCCACCGAAGAGAGGGAGATCTCCAGGTACTCGGCCATCTCCTGAGCGAGTCCGGTGTTGGCGTTGCCGGTGAACAGCTTCAGGTCGTAGGGCATGGGCTGTTTCCGAGCTGAGGTATGTCGACGTGATCGGGGCATCCGGCGAGACCGGTCGGTGACGTCCCGGCGACGGGCCGGTGACGTCTACAGATGTAACCGAGGCGTCCGACAGCACTCAAGCCCGGAATGGGATTGGAGCCCCCGGGGCGACCGGCCCTATAGTCTCTTCGGTCCCGCTCACTATGGAGGTCGTCATGCTCACCTCGTCCGCCGCTGAGCTCGGACTCCTGCTCGTCCTCGTCCTCAGCCTGGCCCTGAGCGGCTGTGCCGTCCGGCCGGCCGTCGAAGCCGATCTGGTCCTGAGGGGCGGTCATGTCTGGACCGTGGATGAGGACCGGCCCGAGGCCGAGGGGGTGGCCGTCTGGCGGGGGCGCATCCTGGTGGTGGGGAGTACGGCTGAGGTCTCGGCCTTCATCGGACCCCGGACCCGGGTGGTGGAGCTGGAAGGCCGGCTGCTCCTGCCCGGCTTCGTGGACAACCACACCCACTTCCTCACCGGCGGTCTCGCGGTGAGTGAGGTGCAGCTCAAGGATGCAGCGGACCCGGAGGAGTTCGGCCGGCGGCTGGCCGAGCAGTCGACCCGGCTGCCGGCGGGCGCCTGGATCACCGGGGGGACCTGGGACCAGGACCGCTGGCCGGGGGGCGAGCTGCCCACCGCCGGATTGATCGACCGCTACGTATCGGATCGACCGGTCTTCGTGACCCGCTACGACGGGCATATGTCGGTGGCCAACTCACGGGCCCTGGAACTGGCCGGGGTGACCGCCGCCACCCCCGACCCCGCGGGGGGGAGCATCGTCCGGCGGGCAGGGGGGAGAGAACCGGCCGGAGTCCTCAAGGTCGCCGCCCAGGACCTGGTCTACCGGGTCATGCC
>CAYUVJ010000326.1:3344-3551 GCA_964447955.1 uncultured Gemmatimonadota bacterium | reverse complement strand
TCTCTAATCCTCTTCAAGGCATCCGCGCGGGCGTGGACAACCACCTGCAAATACGGTGGATAATGCGGGGATATGGTGGTGATATCTCGGACCTTTCCCTTTCTCAGACCATCCTTCTGTGGAAACCGTGGATATCTCTCTGCCTTATCCCCAGGTTTCAGGAGGACCGTCCCCAACCCACCTTCCGCTCCGAACCCGCTTCTACCT
>CAYUVJ010000326.1:0-3334 GCA_964447955.1 uncultured Gemmatimonadota bacterium | reverse complement strand
CGATAATGACTCTGGACAAACTTACTCTTCCCCCCTCCATCCGGACATTCTCCACATCTCCACCGTCCCTATGTACTACTACTATCACCCCTTATGTAGATAATAATAGTACAGGGTTTGAACATGGGGTTTGCGCTTGCTGGACGGTGTTGTCGGAACCTATATTATCATATTCCACTGTTCGATGTAACTCCTTGTCGGAACTAAAGATACAACAACAGCACACCTCAAGGTGAGGGAGCCGGCGATGAAGGTCAGACTGGTCCGTGAGGAGATCCTGGAAGGTCTCTCGAGTGTACAGCAAATCGTCCCTGCGAAGACGACGCTCCCGATCCTCTCAAACTTCCTTCTGAAGGCGGACGGGGACCGTCTGCACATCGCTGCAACCGATCTGGATATCTCTATCCGGACCTCAGTTCCGGCGGATGTCCTGGAACCGGGTGCGACGACCGTTCCGGCCCGGAAGTTCGCCGAGATCATCCGGGAACTGCCGGAGGAACCCTTTCAACTGGATGTGTCCGAAGACCGTATCACCCTGACCTGCGGCAAGGGCCAGTATAAGATTTCCGGTCTGGACTGGGAGGAGTTCCCTAAGCTCCAGGATAATATCGAAGGGCGTTCGGTGAAGCTGGAAGCCGACGTCTTTAAGCGCCTGGTCGCCTCCACTTCGTTCGCGGTCTCCACCGACGAGACGCGCCCCGCGTTGGGTGGTGTACTCTTCAAGATCGCCGGGCCGGATGTTGTCCTTGTCGCTACCGATGGACATCGCCTGGCCATGCGTGAAGTCTCCGGCGTCATTCCGGATGGAGACGAGACCCCGGCCGAGTTCATCGTCCCGCCCAAGGCCCTCAACCAGATCACCCGGCTGACGGGGGACGAGAAACCCATCGAGCAAATGACGGTAGGGGAGAAGTATCTCCAGGTCCGGGTGGGAGACACCCTTTTGATGTCCCGGCTCATCGAAGGTCCGTACCCGAACTACGAGATGGTGATGCCCAAGGACAATGACAAACGGATGGTTGTCGAGCGGGACCTGTTGGAGGCTGCCGTCCGTCGCGTCGCCATCCTCAGCAATACCCAGACCCATCAGGTCCGCTTCGACCTGGAACAGGGTGCGGCCCTGCTGAGTGCTGTCTCACCCGACCTTGGCGGCGAGGCCCGGGAACACATCGCGGTCGAGTACGAGGGGGCGGACATGGCGGTCGCCTACAACGCCGCCTACCTGCTTGAGATCCTTCGCCATGTACCGGCCGGCCGGGTCGAACTCACCTTCAAGACCCCGGTCAGCGCCGGACTGGTGAAGCCGGTCGACCAGGGAGAAGGCGACGAGCAGACGTTCTTACTGATGCCCTTGCGTCTGAATGATTGACGGAGGACGGGTCCCAACAGCCCTGCCGGTTCACCTCCGACACCTGTCTCTGCGGGCGTTCCGCAATTACGCCAGCCTCGATCTGGATCTCGATCGTGGATTGACCCTGGTCGTCGGACCGAACGGTCAGGGCAAGACGAACCTGATCGAAGCGGTCTACTTCCTCTGCCTGGGCCGTTCATTCCGGGAGCACCGGGAGAGCCGACTCATTCACTTCGGGGACCCGGCCGCCCGAGTACGGGGTCTGTTTGAACGGGACGGGAGCAGGAGGACCCTGCAGGTCGTCCTGCCGCGTTCGGGGAAGAAACAGGCGGCTATCGATGACGGCCCACTCGACCGCCTGAGCGAACTCATCGGCGAAGTGCCGGTGGTGAGTCTGACCCCCGAGGACGTAGCCATCGCCTATGGCGATCCGGGCCCCCGACGACGGTTTCTGGACATGTTGCTGGCCCAGACCGACCGGGGATACCTGGAGGCTCTGAAGCGTTACCGACGGACCCTGGCCCAACGCAACCGCTGTCTCCGGGAGGGTCGAGAACGTCTGGCGACCACCTATGAGGTCGCGTTGAGCGTGAGCGGGACCCGGTTGCAGCGGCAAAGGCGGAAGCTCGTCTCCTGGCTGGCCGATGAGTCCGCGGCCACGTATGCGCAGATCAGTGGCGGAGAAGAGAAACTGGGCGTCCGGCTCCGGTCCTCGCCGGCGTTCGACCCTGGGACCGCCGTGAGCGACAGTGATCCGGGAGCGGACCACGAGGGGGAAACCGGACCCCTGGCCGAGGCCCTGGCCCGGAGCCGGTCGGCCGACCTGGAGCGCGGATTCACCTCGGTGGGGCCGCATCGCGACGACCTGGCGCTGTCGGTCGAAGAGCGTCCGTTGCGCCACTACGGATCGCACGGGCAGGCCAGGACCGCGCTGGCCGTGCTCAAACTGGCCGAGGTGGCTTACTACGCTCGGGCCTACGACCGCCAGCCCGTCCTCCTGATGGACGAGGTCACTTCGGTCCTGGACCGGCGCCGCGCCGGCCAGTTGGTCGATCTGCTGGCCGGCCACACCTCCCAGGTGCTGGTCACCGCCCCCGAGGCCGGGGAGTTGGGACCACTGGCCGAACAGGCCGACCGGAGGCTCAAGGTGGGAGCGGGGGAGGTGCACGAGGCATGAGCCGGTCCGCTCGTCCCCTGGCTCGTCTCCTTGAATCCTGGCTCAAGGCCAGCGGACTGGAGCGAGCGGTTTCCGGGGGACGCCTCCAGGAGGATTGGGAGTCGATCGTAGGAGCCCGGATTTCCGCGGTTTCGCGGCCGATCGATGTCAGGGGTGAAACGCTTGTTATAGAGGTGGAGGACCCGGTCTGGCGCAACGAGTTGTCCCTGATACAGGACACCATCCTGACCCGGGTGAACGCCCATCCCGACGGGCCCGAGGTGAAACGGATCCGCTTCGTGGGACGTCGTGGAGGAGGAACCGAGACGTGACGACCAAGAAGTCTGGCGGGACCTACGACGCACGCAGTATCCAGGTCCTCAAGGGCCTGGAAGGGGTGCGCAAACGGCCTGCCATGTACATCGGCAGTACCGGGCCCACCGGCCTGCACCACCTGGTCTACGAGGTTGTCGACAACGCCATCGACGAGGCACTGGCCGGGTACTGTGAACACATCACGGTGACCATCCTGGAGGGGGAGATCGTCCGGGTCACCGACGATGGACGGGGGATTCCGGTGGATATCCACCCGGAGGCCAAGCGTCCCGCCGTCGAAGTGATCATGACCACTCTGCACGCGGGTGGGAAGTTCGACCGTAAGACCTACCAGGTCTCAGGCGGGCTGCACGGGGTGGGCGTCAGTGTGGTCAACGCCCTCTCAGAATGGCTGGAGGTCGAGGTCTCACGGGACGGCGGTCGCTACCGACAGCGCTTCGAGCGGGGCCTGCCGGCCGGGGACCTGCAGTCGGCGGGCAAATCCCGAAAGA
>CAYUVJ010000325.1:0-3573 GCA_964447955.1 uncultured Gemmatimonadota bacterium | reverse complement strand
TTGCACATCTCGGGCTCGATGACGACGGTGGGACCGGTGATCGTCTTGGTGGGGGGCATGAGTTCCTCCTGGTCTTCCGGTCTTCCGCCGTTCAGGCGGTCGGTTTCTCGGACTGCTCGAGTACCATCGCCAGCTGATAGCGCAACAGTACCTCATCGGAATCCCGAGCGGCGCAATGTCCGCCGGGACAGCTCTGAACGTACCAGGCGCAGGCGTCGGGATGGGGGCAGGGGTCCTGAGGACGGCAGCCTTCTTCGAAGGGACAGCGGGACGGCGTGGACATCCGGGACCTCCCGAAGCTGGATTACTTTACAACCGTATCCTAATCTAGCTCGCCCCCGGACCAGGAACAAGAGTAAACGGTCCGGTTAACGAAAAACTTGCCGGCTGGTCTATAGCATGTTATGAAGGACACACCGGACCGCAACCGGTAAGGACAGGCAACGACATCGCGGACCGGGCCGTCACCGACGCTGCAACAACTCCCTCCCGGGTCCAACGGTGGCTGCCCGGTCCCTTCTTGTCCAGGTACGCAAGCAAGCCCATCCCCCTGAGATTATCCCCTTCTCTGTTTAACCTTAGGACCCGCGCGCGCGTAGCATGGTCGTACACCGGCCCGGCAGGCTGGGCCGGACCAGCAGGAGCACGGATGAACGGACCCGAAGACATACAGCGTCTGGCTCTGGCAGCAGCCGCCGGTGACCCCGCCGCCTTCGAAGGACTGGTCGAGGTCTCCCAGGGCCTGGCCTGGTCACTGGCGGTCCGGCTGCTGGGGGACGAGGATGAGGCGGCGGATGTGGTCCAGGAGGCCTTCATCCGGGTCTGGCGGCACCGCTCGCGGTTCCGGCCCGAGACCCGTTTCACCACCTGGTTCTACCGGATCGTCACTAACCTGGCCTACGACCATCTCCGGGCCCGCTCCCGCCGCAGTCGGCTCTTCGCCCGGCTCCCCCGGGAAGAGACCGAACGGGTACCCGTCGAGCCCGCACCGGATGACCGGGGGGCCGTGCGGCTGGCCGGGGATCTGGAGGGGCTGATCGAGGTCCTGCCTCCTGCCCAGCGGCTGGCCTTCGTCCTGCGCGACCTGCACGAGTTGAGTGTCCGCGAGGTCACCGAGGTGACGGGGATGCCCGCACACTCGGTGAAGACGAACCTGTTCCATGCCCGTCGCCGGCTCCGTCAGGAGCTGGAAGCGCGGAGCGGGAGGTGAAGAGGATGCGCTGTCGGACGGCCGAACGGCTGCTCCATCTCTATCGGGAGGACGAACTCGATCCCGACCAGAACGAGGCCCTGGCAAGGCACCTGCTGACCTGCGATGTCTGCCGCGAGCGGGCGGAGGTCATCCGGTCCGGACTCGAGCGGCTCGAATCGGCCCGGCGACAGGCCACCCTCCCGGAAGTCCCCGCCGGATTGAAGGAGTCCGTCCTGCGCCGGACCGTCGCTCAGGGTGCGCCCCGCAGGACCGCCCGGCGTCCCTATCGGGAGTACGGTCTCCTCCCCCTGCTCCGCCCGGTGCCGGCCTTGCTCGGGCTGCTGCTGCTGGGTGTGCTGGCCTGGCAGGAGTTCACACTCCTGGACCGGCTGGCCGACCTCGAGAACCGGCTCGAGCAGGCCGGTGACCGGGCGACCGTGGGCACACTCGGCCGCGGCCTGGAACCGGCCCTCGGGTGGGGACTCGATCGGATCGAGTCCGCCGTCCGGCTGTTCGAGTCGACGGCGTCGGTCGGTTCCGGGACGGAACTGGTGGTAGTGCGGCGGAGCGACCTGGAGGCCCTCCAGGGAGCGCTGCGGCGCCTGACCGGCCCGGCGATGACCTTGCCGCCCGAGGTCGTGAGGCTGTTCCCGGAACTCGGCGCGGTCCGGCTGGACGACGGGCTGGACCGTGATGAACTGGACCTGTTGCTGACCCGACGTCCGGAGCTGCTGCACCTGCTTCGGACCCTGTGATCCCAGGAAGGTGAGGACGATGATGAACGAACACGGACACGCTGGACGGACCGGGACCGTTGGAACGACCTGGCCTCTCCTGCTGGGCGGCCTGCTGCTGCTGGGCGGCTGTCGCGAGATCGGGGTCACGACGCGGATCTCCCCGGATGGTTCGCTGGAGCGGATCGAGGAACTCGTCCAGGACGATGACGACTCGGGCGAGACGGCCTGGATCCTGCCGGACGGACCGGGCTGGGAACACAGTGCCACCACCACCGACAGCACCGGCAAGCGGCACACGGTCTGGAGCCGGGCCTTCACCGATGCCTCGGCTCTCGACGCCGACCTGGCCGCCCGGCCGGCGGAGGGGATCGCCCTGTGCAGCCGGGTCAGCCTGGAGCGCCGTCGCGGTCTGTTCAGCACCACCTACGAATGGCGGGAGTCCCTGCCTTCGGTCTTCCCCTTCTCCGAAGTACCGCTGACGTCGTGGTTCAGCCCCGAGGAAATCCGCCTCATCCAGGAGGGCGAGGCCGACTCCACGTTGAGCGAGCGGGCCGAGGAGTGGCAGATCGCTAACCTGATGGAACACTTCTATCGGCTGCTGGTGGAGGAATCCGAGCGGTCGGGGCTGACCGACCCGGGTCCGGCCCGGATCGAGGCCGAGAAAGACCGTCTGCTCGAGGTGTGGCATGGAGCCGAGGACGACATCGACCCGGAGAATGCGGGCGCCGACCTGCTGCGTCTCAGCCGACCGGTGCTCGGCCCTCATACCGACCGGCTGCAGGGGGTGGCCGAGGCCTTCGAGCGGGATTTCGAACCCTTCGCGTCGTTCACCGACCGGGCGGGAGGAGAGAGTCACACCTTCACGGTGGTCATGCCCGGTCAGATCCTGGACACCAACGCCGAGGAGGTGGTCGGGAGCCGGGTCTCCTGGCAGGACTCCGCCGAACGGGCCCTCTACGGGGATGCGGTCATGACCGCGGTGTCCCGGGTCACCCACACCGGCCGGCTCATCGTCGTGCTGGTGGTGGCCCTGGCGCTCATCGGACTCACCTTCGTGCTGGTGGCCCGACGTCGGCTCTGAACGGGAGCCTGCCGGTCTATCGCGCCAGGTAGCGCATCACCGCCGGGAGCCAGACCTGCCGGAAGAAGAGACTCACCGGGCTCGGGGAGAGCCCGCTGTGCATCCCGCCGACATTGGCCAGCAGAACGATGATGATGTCGGTACCCTCCAGCCAGTACATGTAGGCGGTGAATCCCAGGGTCCCGCCCGAATGCCCATAGGCCGCCATGTCCTGGTAGAAATCCTCGCTGCGGGAGATCCCCTGCAGATAGCGGGAGGTTCGTCGGCCCTCCTGGACGGGCGGGTACCAGGTGAACACCTCCTCGCGCATCTCCGGGCCGAGCAGTTCCCCGTCCCGGAGGACCCGTGCCCACCGGACCAGGTCGCCGGCCGACGAGACGATGCCGCCGGCCGTCCATTCCGGGGAGAGGTTCCCGGCGGTCGATTCCACCAGGTATGGGCGGATCTCCGGGAAGTCCGGGTGCACGCCGGCGACCTCCCGGAACCGCGGGGTGGCGTAGTGATAATGGCCCACATACCCCCCCGGCACCTCCTCGAACGATTCCAGGAAGGTGTTGCGCAAA
>CAYUVJ010000324.1:0-3575 GCA_964447955.1 uncultured Gemmatimonadota bacterium | reverse complement strand
CCCGCCCGGAGAGCCCGGCCGACATCACTCGATCCCGTTCGCCAGTTTAGCGGCCCGGACAGTGTTGGCCATGAGCAGGGCGATGGTCATCGGACCCACCCCGCCGGGGACGGGCGTGATGGCCGAAGCGACCTCCTTGGCCTCGTCGAAGGCGACGTCACCGACCAGCCGCCAGCCCCGCTCCCGGGTCGCATCGTCCACCCGGTTGGTCCCCACGTCGATCACCACCGCCCCGGGCTTCAGCCACTCCCCCTTGATGAACCCGGGTACCCCCATGGCGGCGATCACGATGTCCCCGCGCCGGACCACTTCGGGGAGGTCCCTGGTCCGGCTGTGGGCGACGGTCACTGTGGCGTTGGCCCGGGCGTTCTTCTGCATCAGCATCACCGCGACCGGTTTGCCCACGATGTTGCTGCGGCCGACCACCACGACCTCCTTGCCGCCGGGTTCGTTTCCGCTGCGCATGAGCAGTTCGATCACCCCGGCCGGGGTGCAGGGGAGGAAACGGGGCTCGCCGACCATCATGCGACCCACGTTCATGGGGTGGAAGCCGTCCACATCCTTGTCGGGGTCGATGAGGAGCAACACCTTCTTGTCGTCGATGTGGTCGGGAAGCGGCAGCTGGACGAGGATACCGTGGACCTCGGGGTCCTTGTTCAACCGGTCCACGAGGGCCAGCAGATCGGCTTCGGACATGTCGGCCGGGTGCTGCTCGAAGATCGAGCGCAGCCCCAGTTCCTCACAGGCCTTGCGCTTCATCCCCACATAGGTCTGGCTGGCCGGGTCCTCGCCCACCAGCACGGTGGCCAGACACGGCACGATCCCCTGCGCCCGGAGCTTCTCGGTTTCCTGGGCGGCTTCCTGTTTGATCGCGGCGGCGATCTGCTTCCCGTCGATGATGCTGGCGCTCATTTGTCTGCCTCGTTGCTGGGGTCCTCGGTGGGTGTCGTCCGTTCATGATGTCGGGTGATGCTCAAGGCCCGGCCGGTCCCGGCATCCAGCTCCAGGCTGACCGCACTGAAGACCGGGTCACCGGTGGCCACCTGGAATCGGGCCGGCAGTCCCAGGAGGAAGCGGGTCATGGCGTCCTCACGGCGTACGCCGATGACCGAGTCGTGCGGGCCGGTCATCCCCACATCGGTGATGTAGGCGGTACCTCCGGGCAGGACACGGGCATCCGCCGTCTGGACGTGGGTGTGGGTGCCCAGCACGGCAGCCGCCCGGCCGTCCAGGTGCCAGCCGAAGGCGATCTTCTCGCTGGTGGCCTCGGCGTGGAAATCGAAGAGGACCAGGTCGGTCCTGTCGGCCAGGTCCTCCAGCACCTGGTCGGCCGCCCGGAAGGGGTCGTCGGTCCCCTGCATGAAGACCCGGCCCATCAGGTTGACCACCCCCACCCGGGCACCGTCACGGGCCTGCCCGATCCAGACCCCCGATCCCGGCACGCCGGGGGGGAGGTTGTCGGGTCGGAGCAGGCGGGCCTCGGTAGCCAGCAGGGGGAGGGCTTCCTTCTTGTCGAAGCTGTGATTGCCCCCGGTGAGCACGTCGACCCCCAGGGTGAACAGCTCGCGGGTGATCTTCTCGGTGATCCCGAACCCGCCGGCGGCGTTCTCGGCGTTGGCCACCACCAGATCGAACGCTCCTTCGGCTCGCAGCGCGGTCAGCCCGGCCCGGGCGGCGCGTCGTCCGGTGCGCCCCATGATGTCACCGATGAACAGGATCCGGGTCACCTCAGCCTCCCTTCTCTCTTCCGGGAGCGGCGGCTCACTGCGCCGACCGTCCCCGGCACGATCCTGGGGTCAACCGGCGAGGACGCCCTGGCGGGCCTTCTCGGCCAGGCGTTCCAGCTCCCGTTCGAGCTCGGCTTCCCGACGGGCGAGGGCCTGGCGGGCCTCGAAGAGCTCGTCGGTGATGTTGAGGGCGGCCATCACCGCCACCTTGGTGGCGGCCTTGACGGTCAGGTTGCGGGCGACTTCCCGCATCTTGCCGTCGACATAGGAAGCGACCTCCTCGATATAGCCGGGGTCGGCATCCCCTTTGACCGGATAGTCGGTGCCGTAGATGTTGACCTTCACGCTCATGGCGACCTCACAACCTTTCCAGACGCTGGAGCAGGTCGGCCAGCCGGGTGCGGATCTCCGCCCGGCGGCGGCGGTACCCGGAATCCAGGTCGCGGGAGGTCTCGGCCACCTTCTTGCGCAGGAGGGTGACCTGCTCCTGGTATTCCTTGAGGAGGGCGGTCTCCTCGCCTTCCCGGCTCTGCAGCCCCTGGAGACGGGTCCGGGTCGCGTCCAGCTCTGCGACCAGACGGTCGATCTCCTTCTCCAGCCGGCGCAGCGGGTCGTCGCGCTTCCCGGACATGGGCATCAGCTCCTCAAGCGGGCATTGTAGTGTTCGGCCAGCATATCGAGCAACGCCTTATGTAGGGAATCTATCTCTTTGTCAGACATAGTTTTGCCTGGGTGCCTCCAGCGTACCGAGAAGGTCGCCCCCTGGAGTCCCTCCGGGATCTGGCGGCCCCGGTAGGCATCGGTCATCAGGACTTGCTCGACTCGCGGGGTAGCCCGCATGCGTTGCACGACCTCGCCCAGTGGGACGGAGTCGGGTAGGACCACCGAGAGGTCCCGATCCACCGCCGGATAGCGGGGCAGGCCCTGGAAGCGGCCCGGTCCCCTCCGCAGACGCTCCAGCAACCCCAGCCGCAGGGCGAAGGTCCAGACCTCGGGCACGATGTCCCACGGTTCGAGCAGCGCCCGGCTGACCCGACCGGCGTAACCGACCTCCCTCCCCTCCCCGTCGGTCAAGGTCTGCCCCAGTCCGGGGGTCAGGACCGCTCCCTGGTAGGGGACCGGAGAGAGTGGGTCGAGACCGGCCCGTTCGAAGAGGCCGTCCAGCAGGCCTTTCAGGTCGTGGTGATCGAGGCGGTCGTCCCCCGTGCTCCAGGGCTGTGGGCTGCGGCCCCCCACCAGCATCCCGGTCAGCCATTCCTCCTCGACAGCCCGCCCTTCTTCCACCCGATGGACGGCCCCGATCTCGAAGATGCGGACATGGCGGGCCTGACGGTTGAGGTTGTGCCGGACCACTCCCAGCAGGCCGGGGACCAGGTCCCGGCGGAGGACGGCCATCTCCTCGCTCAGGGGATTCTCCAGCTCCACGGCCTCGGCTGCGGGCAGGCTCGGGTGCGGAACGGCCGCCGGGACCAGGGCGATGGTATAGACCTCGTGCAGACCGAGTCCGGTCAGCACATCGGCCAGGTCCTGGCGGAGCCGCTGCCGAAGGGTCGGCCCGGCCGGAGGAGGACCACTCAATCGCAGGCGGCTGCCCAGCTCATCGTAACCGTGCAGCCGGGCCAGTTCTTCGGCGATGTGGGCCGGACCTTCGACGTCGGGACGCCAGCTGGGGACCCGAACCGACCAACCCTGAGGCGTCACCTCACTGGTGAACCCGGTGGACGCCAGCGCGTCACGGGCTGCCTCGTCCGGGATCGATTTGCCCAGGTGATCGTCCAGCCAGGGTTTCTGCACCATGACCCGGCGGGGTTCCAGGAGACCGGGGGCCACCTGCTCGACGAGGCCCGG
>CAYUVJ010000323.1:0-3581 GCA_964447955.1 uncultured Gemmatimonadota bacterium | reverse complement strand
ACGTTAGCGACCGTGGCCAACCAGATGAGACCCTTCTCCAGGAAGGACATCTCGATGGTCCCGGCGTTCTCTATCGCCTTCTCGACGTGCTCCAATCCGCGGTCGACGCGCATCAGACCGGCGTGGAAAAGCGCCGCCACGGGACCGCGTGTGTTGGCACAGATCTCCTGAGCAGACGTGATCCCCTCTTCCTTTAGAGCGATCTTGATCTGCTGCAGGAACTTGCGGGTGTTTATCGAAGCCCGCCCCAGGGCCCACATCCGCTCGAAGCTGAACGCCAGACCGATGATCAGCGTGGCGAGCAGCGCGTACATGAACGGTCCGCCGTTGATGAAGAGTTGGTACATCTGCAGTTCCTCCTAAGAGAGTACGGCTGCTTCGGGCGCTACCCTCTGATGCGGTGATATGCCTCCCGCCGCCCATGCTGACGCGACGGTCTTCCGGGTCCAATTCTCACCAAGTAACGTCTGCCCTCCAGGGGTGTCAAGGTGCCAATCCCCCCCACCTTCCGGTCGCGGGAGACCACCTCTGCGGTTGCCGCCCGGTCCCAGGTTGCGTACCATCGGTGAAACCTCCGACACCCCCACTCTTCCCAAAGGAGGAGACGCCCGTGCATCGGATTCGTTTGTCGGTTTTCTTCATCGTCGCCCTGCTGGTCATCGTGCGGACGGCTGTGCCGGTCACCGCCCAGTCCGATGAGCGGGCAGCTTTCGAGGCGCAGCTCGAGGCACTCTGGCTGGCCGGTGACTATCAGGAGGCCATCACCCTCATCCAGCCCGCCCTGGAGCGGACCCCGGAGGATTACGACCTGCTCTGCCGGATGGCCGAGAACCTGACCGATTGGGCCCGCGTCTCCCCCAAGGACGATCAGGAAGGGCGTTACGAGGAGTCGGTCGGCTACGCCCGACGGGCCGTAGCCGTCCGCTCCGACGACGCCGAGGGCTGGTTCCAGCTGGGCAAGGCCCTGGGCCGGCTGGCCCTCTTCCGCGGCGGCAAGACCAAGGTGGAGATGTCCAAGGAGGTGAAGGTGGACTTCGAGCAGGCCCTGACCCTCGATCCCGAACATCCGGGGGCCCTGCACGGGCTGGCCCGCTGGAACCGTGAGGTGGCCAACCTCTCCTGGCTCCTCAAGGCCGCGGCCAAGATCATCTACGGGGGGCTCCCCCCGGCTTCGAACGAGGCGGCGATCACCCTCTTTCAGAAGGCCATCGCGGTGGAACCTGAGAACATCGTGCACTACCTGGAGTACGGGAAGACCCTGCTCGAGGTCAAGGAACGTGACCAGGCCCGAGCCGCCTTCCAGAAAGTGCTCGACCTGCCGGCCCACCGGGCAGACGACCCGGAATGGAAGGACGAGGCCCGGCAGCTGCTCGAGAAGCTGCGTTGAGGTTCCGGCCGTTCATCGGGGCGGCCCTCCTCTCGGCCATCCTGGTCGGGCCGGGGTCGGTACTGGCCCAGACCACCGGCGAACTGCTGCCGGCGACCAGGGGGGGGAAGCTCTCGATCACCCTGCTGGGGGGTTGGGGTTCCTGGGCCCAGAAGGCCGTCAACGACGACATCCGGCTGGACAACATGCTCCTGACCGCGCCGGTCGACTCGGGGGGTATCGGACTGGAGAAGGGGCTGGCTCAGCTCACCGACGGTCTCACCCCGGGCATCGAGGCCCGCTGGCGCCTGGGGGGGCGTACCGCCCTGGTGATGGGGGCACTCTGGCTCACCGACCGTTCCGAGGTCGCCTTCGAGTTCGACAGCGGTTCGGGGCCCCAACCGGGATCCTTCTCCTACCGGGTGGAGGCCCTGCCGGTCTGGCTCGGGGTCTCCTGGGTCTACCCTCTCACGGCCCGGGCGACCTACCGGGTGACCGCCGCCGCCCTCTGGACCCCCTGGTCCCGGGTCCGGGTGAAGGGGTCGCTCGGCTCCGGGACCAGCCTGGACGAGGAGGGGAGCACCTCGGGGCTGGGACTGCTCTTCGGCTGGGGGGGGGAGTACCGGCTGAGCAGTCCCCTCTCGGCCCACCTCTCGGCCCGCCTGCGGCTGGCTCGGCTGGGCGATCCCGAGAGCCCGGACGGTGACCCGGTGCTCGATTTCTTCGGAGACCCCCTGACCATGGACTGGTCGGGGGTGGACCTGCTGCTGGGTCTGACCTGGGACCTCCTCCCCTGACCGGGGGAGGAGGTCTGTTCCTCGGTTCCGAGTATGGCTGTCGCCGGGCAGGGTCCGGCCCGGAGGGGTCCTACCCCATCAACTCCACCAGGATCGCCTTCTGGGCGTGAAGCCGGTTCTCGGCCTCGTCGAAGACCACCGAGTGGGGGCCGTCCATGACCTCGTCGGTGATCTCCTCCCCCCGATGGGCGGGCAGACAGTGCATGACGATGACATCTTCCCTGGCCTTCCCTGCCAGCTCCGCGTCGACAGTGAAGCCCTGGAAGTCGCGCCGTCGTTTCTCGGATTCCTCTTCCTGCCCCATGCTGGTCCAGGTGTCGGTGTAGATCACGTCGGCACCTTCGACCGCCATCTCCGGGACCTCGTTGATGGTCACATGGGGATTGGTCGCCTTGGCCTGTTCGAAGAGGACCCGGTCGGGCTCATAGCCTTCGGGGATGGCCAGGGCGAGCTGGAAGTCGAGACGGGCGGCGGCGTTAAGCCAGGAGTTGGCCAGGTTGTTGCCGTCTCCCACGAAGGCGACCTTGAGCCCCTCGACCTTGCCCTTGTGCTCCTTGATGGTCAGCAGGTCGGCCATCAGTTGGCAGGGATGGAACAGGTCGCTCAGACCGTTGATGACCGGCACGTCGCTGAAGGCGGCCAGTTCCTCCATATGGGCGTGGGCGAAGACCCGGGCCATGATGCCGTCGTTGTAGCGGGCCAGAACCCGTGCCACGTCGGCCACCGACTCCCGCTTCCCCAGACCGATGTCGGCCGGAGCGAGGTAGAGGGCATAGCCCCCCAGCTGCCACATGCCGACCTCGAAGGAGACCCGCGTGCGGGCCGAGGGCTTCTGGAAGACCATGGCCAGGGTCTTCCCCTTGAGGGCCCCGGAGACCTGTCCGGCCTTGAGGTCGGTCTTGATGGAGGTGGCCAGCTCCAGGGTGGCCAGGAGTTCCTCGCGGGTGCGTGAGGTCAGGTCCAGGAAGTCCTTGTGCTGGGGCATGGGAACCTCTGCCTTTCACGTTGGCACACTAGAGTATGTAGCGGCTCAGATCCTCGTCGGCGATGATGTCGTCCAGCCGTTCCCGCACCTGGGCGGCGGTGACCGGGTAACTGTCCCGCCCGCTCTCGGGGACCTCGAAGAGGATCTCCTCGAGCAGCAGGGTCAGGATGGTGTGGAGCCGGCGGGCCCCGATGTCCTCGGCCTGCTCGTTGGCCAGGCTGGCGGCCCGGGCGATCTCCTTCACCGCATCCGGCGCGAATCTCAGTGCCACCGACTCGGTAGCCAGCAGGGCGGTGTACTGCTTGATGAGGGCGTTCTCCGGTTCGGTCAGGATCCGGACGAAGTCCTCGGTGGTCAGGCTGTCCATCTCCACCCGGATGGGGAAGCGCCCCTGCAGCTCCGGGATGAGGTCGCTCGGCTTGGCCACGTGGAA
>CAYUVJ010000322.1:0-3584 GCA_964447955.1 uncultured Gemmatimonadota bacterium | reverse complement strand
GCTCCCCTCATCGGCTACCAATGGCCGGAAGGCCTCGATCGCTCCCGTCCAGTCCCCGGTCGAGAACCGGGACCAGCCGATCCCGTAACGGGCCTCCCGAGCCCGCGGACCGTCGGGTCGGCGGGCCAGATAGTCCTGGTACCGGGCGGCGCTGCGGTCGTACCGGCCGACCCGGTAGGCAGCCTCGGCCTCCAGATAGAGGGCCTCCCCCTCCAGTTCGGTGTCGGGATGTCGGGTCTGGTAGTCGGCGAACCCGGTGGCCGCCTCGGCTCCGGCCCCCCGGCGCAGCTGAGCCACCGAGCGCTGGAAGAGCGCGAGCCTGGCAGCCTCACTCCCGGGCCATTCCCGGAGGACTCGGTCGAAAGCCGCCTCGGCCTCCGTCCATGATTCCTCGGCCAGGAGGCATTCGCCGACCATCTCGGCGGCATCGGACGCGGCCGGACTGGTGAGACGCTCGGCCAGGAGACGTTCGAAGAGTTCCCGGGCGGCGGCGAATCGATCGGCCCGGTAATGGATCAGCCCCGCCTCCAGCAGTGCCTCGTCCAGCCATTCACTCTCCGGATAGCCGTCGGCCAGAGCGATGAAAGTGCCCAGTGCCTCGTCGGCCCGCCCGGCCTCGCGCAGGGCCACCCCCTCCCGGTAGCGGGCGGCGGCCGCCATGGGATGGTCGGGCCATACCTCATAAAGCCGCCGAAAATCGGTCGCCGCTGCGGTATAGTCCTCCTCCTGCAGTCGGGTCCAACCGATGGCCGACTGGGCCTCGGGGGCGACCGCAGCCTCCGGGTGACGGGTCACCACCTCCTGGTAGCGACGACGGGCCAGGCCATACTCACCCATGTGGTAGTACGACTCACCCAGCAGGAACCCGGCATCGGCGGCCACCGCCGCTCCCAGGTCGAGCTGGAGAACCTGGCTCATGACGTCGGCGGCCTCGTTGTACCGCTCGGTGGCGAAGTAGCACTGACCCATCTTGAAGAGACAAGTCGAGACGAGGTCGGAGGTGGGATGGTCGTCGATCACCCGGCGGTACCACTCCAGCGCCTCTTCCCACTCCTCCCGCTCCTGGGCGATCCAGCCCAGGCTGTAGAGGGCGTAGTCGGCCACCGGGGAATCGGGATGTCCCCGATAGACCTCGTGGAAGGCCTCCCGGGCCCCATCCTGGTCCCCCTGGCGGAGCTGGGCCTCGCCGAGCCAGTAACGGGCCCGGTCGACCAGGTCCGAGTCGGGACGTTGGTCGGTGATGGCCCGGAAGTCCACGGCTGCCTTGGTCCAGGCAGCCCGTTCGAACCGGGTCTCACCCCGACGGTAGAGGGCACGGTCGAGCAGCGGGCTCTGGGGGTTGCGCAGGATGAAGGCGCCGAGGAGTTCCTCGGCCCGCCGGAAGTCGCGCTGCAGGAAGTAGACCTCGGCTTCCAGCAGCTGGACCTCTTGGCTGTGGGGATCTTCCGGGTAATCCCGGAGGAAGGCTCGGATCTGCTCCAGGGCGGTCGGGTAGAGTCCGTCACCGACCAATCCGCGGATGAAGCGGTAATCCTGTTCGGCTCGGTCGACCTGGCGGGTCGGACTCCGCCGCACGGTCTCCTGGGCCGAGGTCGCGGCCGGGACCAGCAGCAGGGACGCCAGAAGGATGCGCCACGGCAGGGACCGGAGCCGGGACACCCATCGGGCGGGTGGTGTCGTTCGGTACGGTACGGTCACACTTCCTCGATCTCGGTTCACAGGGTCGGGTCGGGTAAACCCAATCTAGGGCCGGCCTCCGACGCGGCGCCATCTCTGTCAAGCGCATCCCTTAAAGGGTAATGACGTCGCAGTGGAGCAATGGTTCCAGGCCGTCATCTGCTCGGGGAAGTGACCGTCCTTACCGGGGAAAGCGGACCGTCATGGTGGTCCCACTCTCCGGCTGGCTGGTGACCTGCATGGAACCACCATGGGCATCCACGACCGCCCGGGTGATGGCCAGTCCCAGCCCGGTACCATCGGTCTTGGTGGAGAAGTAGGGCTCGAAGAGGCGCTCCTGGACCTCGGGGGCGATCCCTTCACCGGTGTCACCGACCTCGAGCCAGACCGCCTCGTCGTCGTGTCCGGTGCGTACGCTCAGGGTACCGGTGTCCCCCATAGCATCAAGAGCGTTGCGGATCAGGTTGATGACCACCCGCCGGACCTGTTCGGTGTCCAGCGGCAGTTCGGGGGGCTCGGGATCCAGTTCCCGGACCAGCACGATCCCGTCGGGCAGGGCCGGCAGGAAGAGGTTGAGCGCATCGGCCACCGGGTCGTTCAGTCGGGCCGGCACCCGGTCGACCACCGGAAGTCGGGCATAAGCCGAGAACTCGTTGGCGATCCGGCGCAGCTGTTCCACCTGTTCGGTGATCGCATCGGTGCACTCCTGGACGATCCGGTCGAGCCCGTCGGCCCCCTCATCATAAGCCCGGCGCAGGAACTGGGCCGAGAGTCGCATCGGGGTGAGCGGGTTCTTGATCTCATGGGCGACCTGGCGGGCCATCTGCTGCCAGGCCCGCTCCCGTTCGGCCTGGGCCAGCCGGTCGCGGTTCTCCCGCAGGGCGATGAGCATCTGGCGGAAGGCTTTCTGCAGTCCCCCCAACTCGTCCCCGCGGGTCACGGCGATATCGACCTCGAGGTCCCCGCCCGAGACCCGACGGGCCGAACGGGTCAGATCGTCGACCGGTCCGGAGATGCGTCGGGCGATCAATACAGCCACCAGGGTGACGGCACCGACCAGCAGCAGATAGATGCTCGCCACGGTACTGAAGAGCCGGTCGAGGTCGGGGTCCTGGAGCCCCCAGCGTCCGAAGCGGCGCTGGGCGATGGTCCCGACGGCCAGTCCGACGTAGTCGGTCAGCGGCCGATAGGCCGAGAGGTGACGCAGCCCGCGGACCTCGCCCCAGACGTAGGTGGCCAGTTCGTTCCCCCCCCGCCCCTCCTGGTCGACCTCCGGTTCGAGATGACGGGGAAGCAGTCCGGCAGTGTAGGGTGCCGGATCCGAGGTCTGGACCAGGCACCCGTCGAGGAAGAGGTCGACCTCCCACGGGGCACTCCCGGCCGCCTGTCGCAAGGTCTCGGGGACCAGTGGCAGTGCGACCAGCACGGCGCCCCCGTCGGCCGTGCTGCCCAACGGACTGAGAGCCACCGACCAGAGCCGGTCGGCGCGCAGCATGAACGAGCGGGGCCCTCGACCCAGTAGTGCCTCCCGGGCCGGGATCCGGTCGGCCAGATCGTCGGAGAGGTTGCCGTCGACCCGGGCCAGACCGGCGTCGAAGCGGGCCCACTCGGTCCCTTCGGGCAGGACGGGGTCGGCCCCCACAGCCGGCCACCGGGGGCCGCTGCGACCGGCCAGCCCCTCGGCCAGGGTCTGGGACTGGGCCAGCAGTCCCTCCTGGACGCGCCGCAGGCTGAGGTCGAGGTCCTGCTCCCAGGTGGTCGCCTCACGGTCCAGGATGAAGGTCCGGGTGAAAAGCCAGAGCGCGATCATGGGGACCAGGGCCACCACCAGCAGCGGGATGAGTAGACGGGTCCGGAAGGAGATCCCCTTGAGACGGCGTCCGAGCGGGACCCGCCGGGCCCGGAAG
>CAYUVJ010000321.1:1110-3612 GCA_964447955.1 uncultured Gemmatimonadota bacterium | reverse complement strand
CGAACAGCCTCGTCCCCGGGGGACCGCCGGTTCCGGCGGCGGCCGCGCTGCCGGGACGGTCGCCGGCACCTGGGCTCTCTCCCTCTCCCTGCAGGGTGAGGCCGAAGCGGTGACCCTGACCCTGACCCAGGAAGGCACCGTCGTGCGGGGTGAGATCCTTTCCCCCATGGGACCGGTGGCGGTCAGCGGCACCTTCGAGGAGGGACGTCTGGTCGTGAGCGGCCAGGTCCCCGACGCCGGCACCCTGAGCTTCTCGGCCACGGTCGATGGCGACACCCTAAGCGGGACGATCGTCCTCGGACCGATGGAGGGGATCGAGGTCACCGGCCGGAAGAGACCTTCCACCCGCAGCCTGGAGGAAGGAGGGTCGCGTCATGACCGTTGAACGTATCCTGCGCAACCGGCTCCTGGTCGTCCTGCCGCTTCTGCTGCTCGCCGTCGGGTCAGCCGTCCCGGCCGCGGCTCAGGACCTGCTCATCAAGGGCGGCACCGTCCTGACCATCACCGGCGGCAACCTGCCCGGCACCGATGTGCTGGTCCGAGACGGGAAGATCGTCGAGATCGGTCCGAACCTGCGGGCCCCGCGCGGTGTGCGGGTCATCGACGCCACCGGCCGGTTCGTGATGCCGGCCATCATCGACGACCACTCCCACATGGCGATCGACCGCGGCATCAACGAAGGGAGCCGGGCGGTCGTGCCCGAGGTGGATATCAGCGATGTCATCGCCCACGACGACCCGTCCCTGTTCACCGCCCTGGCCGGCGGTGTGGCGGTCATCCACAACATGCACGGATCGGCCAACCCGATCGGCGGCCGCAACGAGATCATCAAGCTCAAATGGGGGCGCCCCTGGGAGGAACTCGTCTTCCCGGACGCGATGCCGACGCTGAAGTTCGCCCTGGGTGAGAACGTCCGGCAATCCTCGCGGGACGAACCGACCCGTTATCCCCGCAGCCGCTCCGGGGTGGCCGAGGTCTTCCGCGAGATGTTCACCCGGGCCCGCGACTACCAGCAGGCCTGGCGGACCTATGAAGCGGAACGGCAGCGGCGCGGTGCCGACCCGATCCCCCCCAAGCGCGACCTTCAGCTCGAGGTGCTGGTGGACCTGCTGGAAGGGCGGATCATCCCCCGGTGCCACAGCTATATCGCCGAAGAGACCATGATGTTCATGGAGGTCTGTGAGGAGTTCGGGATCCCGCCCGGGATCTTCGAGCACAACCTGGGTGGCTATATGATCGCCCCCGAACTGGCCGAGAAGGGCTGGGGCTCCTCGATCTTCGCCGACTCCTGGGGCTACAAGATCGAGGCCTATGACGCCATACCCTACAAGGCGGTCATCCTCCACGACGCCGGCGCGCGGGTGGATGTGAACTCCGACAGCGCCGAGCGGGTGCGCCGTCTCTACCAGGAAGCCGCCCGGGCGGTGCGCTACGGCGGGGTCCCGGAGAACGAAGCGCTGAAGATGTGCACGCTGAACCCGGCCATCAACCTGCGTCTCCAGGACCACCTGGGCAGCGTGGAGGTGGGCAAGGACGGCACCCTGGCCATCTTCAGCCACTATCCGCTGCACGCGCCCGCCCGCTGTGAGATGACCATCATCGACGGTGAGGTCTTCTTCGACCGCAGCCAGACCGATACCGCCGAGGACTGGGTCGAAGACTTCAGCGGCACCCAGGTACCGGCCGACACCGAGACCTACCCCGGCCGCCAGGTCGTGGATTTCTCCCTGCCCGACCTGAGTGTGGACGACTACGCCCTGGTGGGCGGTACGGTCGTCCCGGTGACCGGCCCTCCCATCCCGAACGGGACCGTGCTGGTCCAGGACGGCCGGATCACGGCGGTCGGAACGGGCGTGACCGTCCCGGCCGGGGTGGAACGGATCGACGTGCGCGGCAAGTACGTCTATCCGGGATTGATCGACGCCGGGACCGGACTGGGGCTGGAGGAGGCCGGCGGTATGGCCGGACCCTCCGACCGGACCGAACTGGGCGACTACAACCCGCACCTGGAGGCATATATCGCGGTCAACCAGGCCAGCGAGATGCTCAATGCCCAGCGGGTGGGCGGCATCACCACCGCCGTGACCGGCCTGACCAGCGGGGTCATCTCCGGCTACGACAGTCTGATCGACCTCTGGGGCTGGAGCCCCTCGGGCATGACCGAGGCCCGGCGGATCGGTATGCGGATCAACTGGGGAGGCGGCGGCCGCGGCCGCGGCGGAGCCCCGCCGGTCGATCGGGCCGAGGAACTGCGGAAGTGGTTCCGGGAGGCGAAGGCCTACGCCGCCCGGCGGGAGCAGGCCACCCGGGAACGGATCTCCGGTTTCGAGACCGACCTGCGCCTGGACGCCCTGGCCGATGCCGCCACCGGAGCGCAGCTGGTCATCCTGGAAGCGAACGCCGAGCAGCAGATCCGCGAAGCGGTGGCTTTCGCCGAGGAGATGTGACTGCGCTACGTCATCCGGGGAGCACGCGATGCCTGGAAGATGACCGACTTCCTCA
>CAYUVJ010000321.1:0-1100 GCA_964447955.1 uncultured Gemmatimonadota bacterium | reverse complement strand
CTTCGCTGGTGCGGCAGAAGGGTCTCTGATCCGGTGAAGGTCATCTTCGGCGGGGTGCACACCTCACCGGGACGGGACGAACCCTACGACGTGCACTACGCCACCCCGGCCATCCTGCACGAGGCCGGCATCGACTTCGCCCTGATGAGCGGCAGTACGGCCAACGTCTTCAGCGTCACCTACGAGGCGGGGATGGCGACCGCTTACGGCCTGCCGACCGAGCAGGCGTTGGAGATACTGACCATCGCCCCCGCCCGGATCCTGGGGGTCGACGACCGGCTGGGCAGCATCGAAGTAGGTAAGGTGGCCAACCTGATCGTGACCACCGGCAACCCGATCGCTTACACCACCCAGGTGGAGATGATGTTCATCCGGGGGGTGAAGGTGCCGTGGAACGACAAGTTCAGCCGGCACTGGGAGTACTACGGGAGCCGCAACAGGAAGTAACGGTGCCGCCGGCAGCAGCCGCACCGTCATCATATCACCAGGGGCGCTCCGGTCCGGGCCGGAGCGCCCTCTGCTTCGAGGTCGGGACGGGTGTGACCTCGACGACCACATCCGGGTCTCCTCGGCGACGGCACGCGGGGGACCGGGAGGTCCGCACACGGGAGACTATGAAGTCCGGACGGGAGGAACCCGATGAGCCGCAGGCGGGGGGACATGGAGACCAACTTCGAGGTGCGCAGCTTCGACTCACACCTGCCGCTCGAGGAATACCGGGCACTCCCGCGGACCCCGATCTACATCGTGCTCGATCATCTGCGCAGCGCCTTCAACGTCGGAGCCGTCTTCCGGCTCTGCGACACCCTGCGGGTCTCGGGACTCTACCTGTGCGGCTACACCGCCCATCCCCCCCACCGCAAACTGGAGAAGACCTCGCTCGGGACCATCGACTACGTCCCCTGGAGGCACTTCGAACGGACCGAGGACGCGCTCGCCGAACTGCGGTCGCAGGGAATCCCGGTCTGGGCGGTGGAGACGACCAGCCATGCCGAGCGGTACGACCGGGTCACCTACCCCTCCCCCCTCGCCCTGGTCTTCGGCAACGAGGCGCTGGGGGTGAGCCGGCCGGTGCTGGAGTCCTGTGAAGGCTGGGTGGA
>CAYUVJ010000320.1:0-3624 GCA_964447955.1 uncultured Gemmatimonadota bacterium | reverse complement strand
AGCACGTAGTTGCGCAGAAACGCCGCCACCGGATGGACGAGCAGGTCGGCCACCACCGCCTCTTCCAGCGTACTCCGGAACGAGGCGATCAGAGCGGCCGGCAGCTTGCGGATGAAGCCGACCGTGTCGGTCAGCAGCATGCGGGGGCCTCCGGGCAGGACCAGCGCCCGGGTGGTGGCATCCAGGGTGGCGAAGAGCCGGTCCTCGACCAGCACCTCGGCGTCGGCCAGTCGGTTGAGCAGGGTGCTTTTGCCGGCGTTGGTGTAACCCACCAGGGTGGCCTGGAAGAATTCCCGCCGCCCGGCCCGCTGGGTCTGGCGCTGCCGTTCGATCCGGCCCAGTTCCTGCTGGAGTTCACGGATCCGGCGGCGGACCAGCCGGCGGTCGGTCTCCAACTGGGTCTCCCCGGGTCCGCGACCGGTGCCGATACCGCCCACCTGTCGGGAGAGGTGGGTCCAGGCCCGGGTCAGGCGGGGGAGCAGGTACTCCAGCTGGGCCAGTTCGACCTGGGTCTTGGCTTCCCGGGTCTTGGCCCGGTCGGCGAAGATGTCCAGGATGAGCCCGGAACGATCGACCACCTTGGCCGGGATCGTCTTCTCCAGGTTGCGCACCTGGTTGGGGGAGAGGTCGTCGTCGAAGATGACCAGTTCGGCCTCGAGCGCCCGGGCCCGCTGTCCGATCCGCTCGGCGAACCCACGACCGATGAAGGTGGCCGGGTCGGGCTGCGGTCGATGCTGGACCATCCGGTCGACCACGTCCGCCCCCGCGGTGTCGGCCAGAAGTTCCAGCTCGGCCAGGGTCTCCTCGACCGGCATGTCCCCGTGGGGGTCCAGCCGCGCTCCGACCAGGATGGCCCGTTCGCGGCGGCGAGCGGGGATCACGGGCTGTGGGGTACGGGGCATCCGGTCACGCTCCTCGATATCCGCCGGGATGCGTTCGCACACCTCTCCGGCGGCCTTCTACTCTTACAACCGCTTGTGGATAACTCCTGAACCGGGGACTCAGGTACTGGCTCCAAGACGTTGAATGAACGGCCTTTAACCACTTATCCACATTACACTGGTAATTATCCACATTCCATCCTCTGAACGGCACCCAATCTTCCTATTACATCCCGGGGCGCCGCCAGCGTCCGGTCAGCAGCAGTCCCATCTGCCAGAGATAGATGGTCAGCGGGACGACGGCCACCCCGAAGATGGTCGCGGCGGCCGGAAGTCCCAGCCCCAGGATCAGGATGACGAGGGTGAGCCCCATCACCAGGTAGCGGAGGATGAAGCCCAGGGCGGCTCGGGCTCCGGGCAGGCCCTCACCGGTCCGGCGCACGGTATCGCGGGCCTGACCGATGAAGCGGCTGGTAGCGATGAAATTGAGGGCCGAGACCAGCGCGCCGGCGAAGAGCCCGACCCCGGCCCGACCCTGTCCGAGGGCGGCCAGGGTGAAGGCCCCGGCCGCACTCAGCAGAAGCGTGCCGGCCGTGATCCGCCCGGCGAGGTGCTTCAGCGGGTCGGTCACGGTTCGGCGCGCCGACCGGGCCGGGTCAGCGCCCGGCCTGTCCGGTGGCAGTGTCTCCGCCGCCAGGGGCGGTGGGTGCCGGGGAGGAGATGACCCTGGAGACGCCTTCCCCCTCCATCCGGCAGGTGCCGTTGAAGACGGCTCCCTCCTCGATGATCAGCTTCCGGGTGGTCACATCCCCCACCAGGGTCGACTTGCCCTCCAGGACGACCACATCCTGGGCCTCGATGTTCCCGGAGACCTTGCCGCCGATGGTGGCACTCTTCACCTTGATGCTGGCCTCGACCACACCCGTCTTGCCGACGAGCAGCGATTCCTGACAGGTCACCTCACCCATGATCTTTCCATCGACCCGCATGCTGCTCGCCACTTTGAGCTTCCCTTCGATCACCGTCCCGCTCCCCACGAGCGTGTTCATAGTCCCCTCGCCGATCTGGCCCTTTGCCATCGTCGTCCTCTCAGTATTTAGGTAGGTACCTGCGGGGATCCACCGGCCGGCCGTCCTTCAGCACCTCGAAATGGAGGTGGGGACCGGTGGTGACACGCCCCGTGCTCCCTACGTATGCGATGATGTCACCCTTCTTGACCATCTGCCCCTGTCCCACCACCAGCCGGGAATTGTGCCCGTAACGGGTCAACAGGCCCCCACTGTGGCTGATCTCGACGAGGTTGCCGTAGCGTTCATCCATCCCCGCCAGGGTCACGACGCCGTCTTCTGCGGCCCGCACCGGGGTATCCCGGCGGGCCGCGATGTCGATCCCGGTGTGGGGGACCCCGGCCGCGCCGGCCCCTTCACCGAACTCCATGGTCACGAATCCGAGCGGGACCGGCCAGGCGAAGAGCACCCCGGCACTTTCCGGCCCCTCGATCCCGGACGCCACGCCGCCGGCCGGGCGGGCCCCGAAGGCCGCCTGGCTGGAATCACCCTCCGATCCGGGTCCGAGCTGGAGGCGGTAGCCCGGCCAGTCCTCGGGCAACGGTATGCCCAGCCGGTTCCGGATCTTATAGTCGGTCTCGAGCATGTCGGCCATCAGTCGTTCCAGCTCCCAGACCTTCTGGACCTCGGCCTGGAGCTGCTCGTTCTCGACCTGCAGTCCCCGGGCCCGCAGAGCCCAGTCGGCCACCTTCCAGTAGGTGCCCACCGCCACCCCCAGGACCAACAGCAGGACCATCGCCGAGCCGAACAGGAGTCGTACCGCGCCCGGCCCCAATCGGAGCTGGCGCGGCCCGCTCTCGTCGTTGGGCACGAACATGATGGTCCAGCTGCGTCGTCGTTTCACGGGATCCTTCCGGGGAGTCAGTCGATCTCGATGTCCAGCCGGTCGCAGATCCGGGTCAGGTCGTCGGCCGAATAATAATCGATGCGCAACGACCCCTTCTTCTCGGAACCGGTCAGTGTGACCCGGGTTCCCAGGGTCCGCTGCATCTCCTCCACGATAGACTGGAGCAGCGGGCTGAGCTTCGGCCGGGGTCCCTTCTTTTGCCTCTCCGTCCCGCTCATCTGCCGGACCAGCCGTTCGGTGTCGCGGACCGAGAGGCCGCGGGCGGCGATCTTGCGGGCCAGGGTGAGCTGTTCCTTCTTGCTCCCCAGGCCCAACAGTGCCCGGGCGTGCCCCTCACTGATCCGATCCTCCCGCACCATGCCCTGGACCTCGTCGGGCAGACCCAGCAGCCGGAGCGTGTTGGCCACGCTGGCCCGGCTCTTGCCGACCCGTTCGGCGATGGCCTCCTGGGTCAGCGCGCAGTCTTCGGCCAGCCGGTGAAAGGCCCGGGCGGTGTCGATGGCGTTCAGGTCCTCGCGCTGGACGTTCTCGATGAGCGCCATCTCCAGCATCTCTTCGTCGGTCTCGATCTCGTAGATGATCGCCGGGATGGTCTTCAAGCCGGCCATCTGGGCCGCCCGGAAGCGGCGTTCCCCGACCACCAGCTCGAAGCCCTCATCGTCGGGGATCGGGCGGAGCAGGACCGGCTGCAGCACCCCCTTCTGGCGGATCGAGGCGGCCAGGTCCTCGAGTCCCTCCCGATCGAAGTCCTGCCGGGGCTGACTGGGATTGGGACGGATCTCGCCGAGCCGGACCTTGGTGACCCGGCCGGCCTGGCCGGGACGCCCCG
>CAYUVJ010000319.1:0-3628 GCA_964447955.1 uncultured Gemmatimonadota bacterium | reverse complement strand
CGCCGGCAACACGGTCGTGTTCAGCCTCATCAACGCCGTCTTCCTTCGGCCCTTCCCCTTCAAGGACTCCGAGCGGCTGGTCAACCTGGACTACGAAGCCCCGGCCTGGAACCTGGACTACGTCGGCGTCACCGAGGCGGGCTTCCTGACCTGGCGCGAGCAGAACCAGTCCTTCGAAGCCATGGGGGTCTTCCAGAACGGGCAGTTCGCCCTGCTGGGGGAGGAGGGGGCCGAACTGGTGTTCGGTCTCCGGGCCTCCTGGGACCTGCAGACCACTCTGGGACTCCAGCCCGTACTGGGCCGGCTCATGAGCCAAGAGGACGACGCTCTGGGTGGTCCCGACGTGGTGCTGCTCACCGAGTCGTTCTGGCGGGACCGCTTCGCCGCCGACCCGGCGGTGGTCGGGCGCTCGCTCACCCTGGATGCGAGACCTCATACCGTCATCGGCGTTCTCCCCGACGAGGCGGCCCTGGGGGACGATACCCGTATCTGGGTCCCGCTGCATCCCGACCCGGACCGGGGGGGTAGTTACTACCTGTACGGCATCGGGCGCCTGCGACCGGGAGTGAGTTCCCAGGAGGCCCAGGCCGACCTGCGCCGGATCCACCAGGCCCGGGTGGAAGAGGGGGCGGCCTCCCGCAACGCCGCCCCGATCGTGACCGATATCCGGGAGCGGGAAGTGGGGGACATCCGGCTGGGGACCTACGTGCTCTGGGGGGCGGTCCTGGTGCTGCTGCTCATCGCCTGCATCAACGTGGCCAGCCTGATGCTGGCCCGGGCCGTCGCCCGGGGCCGCGAGTTCGGGGTGCGGGCCGCCCTGGGGGCGGGGCGGGCGCCAATCGTGCGGCAGCTGCTGACCGAGAGTCTCCTGCTGGCCCTCACCGGTGGGGTGCTGGGCGTGCTGCTCGGGATCGTCGGTCTGAAGGTGCTGCCGACGGTGCTGCCGATTCATCTCCCGGTCTGGGTGGATTTCTCGCTGGACGGCCGGGTTTTGCTGGTGAGCCTGGCGATCTGCCTTGGCACGGCCCTGCTCTTCGGACTGGCCCCGGCCCTGCGCGCCTCCAGCCGGCGGGTCCAGAACCTGCTGGCCGACCAGACCCTGCGGACCACGATGGGGGGTAGGCGACGTCGCCTGCTCAACGCCTTCGTGGCCGGCGAACTGGCCCTGGCTATGACCCTGCTCATCCTGACCGGACTGATGATCCGGACCTACGGCAACATATGGCGGGTGGATCCCGGTTTCGAACCGGAGGGTCTGCTCAGTTTCGACGTCTCCCTGCCCGAGGAGACCTATCCGGAAGGAGCCCCACGGCTGGCCTTCTTCGAGCAGCTGGTGGAACAGATCAAGGCGATCCCGGGTGTGACGGTGGCGGGGGCCTCGACGGTGGGACCCATGCGGGGCCACACCGGGTACTTCTTCGAGGCGGAAGGGGCCGAAGAGCTGGAGCCGGGTGAGCAGAACCCGGTGACCCTGACCCGGTTCGTCACCGCCGGGTACACCGAGACGATCGGGGTACGGCTGAAGTGGGGGCGCTTCCTGCAGCCGGAGGACGGTCGGACCGAGGATAACCGGTCGCTGGTCGTGAACGAGACCTTCGCCCGCCACCACTGGGGGGAGGAGAACCCGATCGGACGTCGCGTCCGGATGGGCGGTGACACCGACAGTCCCTGGTGGCAGGTCGTGGGCGTGAACTACGACATGAAGCAGTATGGCCTGGATCAGGAGATGCGACCGGGCGTCTTCGCGCCGGTGATGGCTAATCCTCATAACTCGATGACTCTGGCGGTGCGCACCGGGGGCGACCCAGGCGACCTGGTGCCGGCCCTGAGGGTCGCGGTGCGGGAGATGGACCGCACCCTGCCGCTGATCGGTGTGGAGACGGGCACCGAGACCATGGTCGGACGGATGAGTTTCCGCCGGGCGTACTCCCAGCTCCTGGGGCTGTTCGCGGTCATCGCCCTCCTGCTCGCCCTGGGCGGGATCTACGGGGTGGTCGCCTACGCGGTCAACCAGCGTCGGCACGAGATCGGCATCCGGATCGCCCTGGGCGCCGACCGGCGGAGGGTGCTGGGCCTGGTGCTGCGCCAGGGGCTGTGGATGATCGGCCTGGGCAGCCTGATCGGGATCGGATTGGCCGCGCTGGCTGCCCGGGGGCTGGCCGAGCTGCTCTACCAGGTCGATCCCCTGGAGCCGGGTGTGTACGCGCTGGTGGTGGCGTTGCTGGTGGTGGTCGCAGCACTCGCCAACGTGGTCCCGGCCCTGCGGGCGACCCGGACCGACCCGATGGAGGCCCTGCGGCTGGAGTGAGTGGAGTTCAGACCTTCAGCCGGGCTGCGAAGGTCTTCCGGAACTTGGCCACCTTGGGGGAGATCACCAGGCTGCAGTAGCCCTGTTCGGTGTGGGTCCGGAAGTAACCCTGGTGGTCGTCCTCGGCCGGGTAGAAGGTCTCCAGCGGGACGACCTCGGTGACGATCGGGTCGTCCCAGATGTGTTCCCGCTCCAGCTTCCGGATGATCTCCTCGGCGGCCTCCCGCTGGCTCTCGTCGTGATGGAAGATGGCCGACCGGTATTGGGTGCCGACGTCGGTTCCCTGTCGGTTATGTGTTGTGGGGTCGTGAATAGCGAAGAATACTTCAAGTATATCATTATATGATATCGCGGTCGGGTCGTAGGTCACCTGGACCACCTCGGCGTGGCCGGTCGTGCCGGTGCAGACATGCTCGTAGGTCGGGTCGGGGCGGCGTCCCCCGCTGTAGCCGGAGACCACCCGATCCACCCCCTGGAGCTGTTCGAAGACCGCTTCCAGACACCAGAAGCACCCGCCGGCCAGCGTCGCCTGCTCCATGTCGACTCCTTCTCCCCGGTATGCGGTGATACGGTCCGTGTCGCTGTCCCTGGTCCAGTCCGTCGCCTGACGGTCGACCAGGGCGGACCGTCGAGGATTGGACGCCGGGCGCCCGCCCGGCATTCCCCCCAGCCGGGACTTGCGGTCGGTTCCCGATGCCCGCTTCTTGTGCGGACCGGTCGCAGGGACCGACCGGCGGAACCGGCAGCTCGGCCGGCGTGGGCCGGTCGAAGATGCCGAACCCAGGGGGGAACATGGAACGACCGCTCGACCCCGCCTTCCTGCGGCGTCAGATCGTGGGCATCGACAGCACCATCGAGACCCCGTTCGGGGAACGGCTCATGGTTTACTGCGACTATACCGCCTCGGGCCGCAGCCTCAAGTTCATCGAGGACTACCTGCAGGGTCTCCAGAAGAACTACGCCAACACCCACACTGAGGACGACATCACCGGGCGCAGCATGACCCGTCTGCTCCACCAGGCGGAGGAAATCATCAAGTGTGCGGTCAACGCCGGACCGTGCGGTCGGATCATCGCGGTCGGCACCGGGGCGACCGGGGCCATCGACAAGCTGCAGCAGATCGTCGGGGTGGCGCTTCCCCCGGCCACGCGGGTCCGGCTCGAGGAGACGTTGGGGTCCTTCCTGGGGTCCGAGCGGCTCCGGGAGTTCCTGGACCACCACGCCGAGCAGCGGCCGGTGGTCTTCGTGGGGCCTTACGAGCACCATTCCAACGAGGTCACATGGCGCCAGGGCCTGGCCACCGTGGTCGAAGTGGACCTG
>CAYUVJ010000318.1:0-3635 GCA_964447955.1 uncultured Gemmatimonadota bacterium | reverse complement strand
GGGCGGCCTGCGCCGCCCCGGCCGTTCACCGCTGTCCAGAGTCACGACCGGGTGTCCTCTCCCGGGTTCAGAAGAGGCTCGGGGTCCCCGAAGTGAAGGGACCGGGGCTCCCGAAGTTGGTGATGTCGAAGAAAGCCTTGAACTCCGCGTCCGTCGTGAACTGCGGCAGGACCCCGTTGAAGTCCGGATCGGGGAAAACGAACGCGCTGAAGTCTTCGGACAGGTAGCCGTCCCAGAAGTACATCTCGTTTGTGCTGTCCCAGGTGTACGGCGGCAGCAGCGCCTTCAGGTCGGTGATCGGATCGGTGAAGAGGACCGAGAGATCGACCTGCAGGTCTTCGTCCATCCCATCATCGTCGAAGTCCTCGGTGATGGTCTGAGGACTGGTCAAGGCCGCGTAAACGGCAGCCAGGCCGGTCAGCATCTCGTCCAGGTCTTCCTGGGTCGGCCCCTCGTTCCCGGTCGGATCGAGTTTGATCATGTCGTCGCTCTGGTCGTCGGTCTCGGTCTGGAGGCCGGCGATGAAGGAGTTCATCCGGGCGATCCCATCCAGCAAGGCCGTCCGGCTGTTCCCCAGGTTGGCGGCGCCGTTGGTGCGCAGGGTCATGAAGGTCCCGGTGTCCTGGTCGAAGGCGGCTTTGACGGCCAGGGTGTCCGACATGACCGTCGGGGTGTCCATGTCGTAGGCGACCATGGCGTAGATCTCGGCCGCCATGGCGTGTACGACGGCATCCACCATGTAGATGTCGGTCTGATCGATCTCCAGTGCCCCTTCCTCCATCCCGGTCATCGCGGCGGTCAGGGTCAGGTGCCACTCATCCAGACCCTCGACCACGGCCAGCAGGTCCATGACCAGTTCCATCACCGGCAGGACGACCGCCTCGGCCAGGTCCTGGATCTGCCCCAGGTCGGGAGGCGGGGTCACTTGCCCGGGACGGGCGAAGCCGTGGCGGAACCAGTCCAGGGTCTTTTCGGCCGAGAAGACCGGATCGGCACTCACGGCCTGACCACCCACCAGCTTGCCCAAACTCGGGCTCGAGGCGGCTTCCAGACCCAGCAGGGGTCCGAACTCGCCGATCAGGGCCAGGATCTCGGCATTGGTGCCCATCAGGGCGATCTCGGTCAGGGCGAGTCCGACGTTGGCATCCCCGTTCTCCGGGTCCAGATCGAGGGCGTCCTCGAACTTGCCTTTGGCCTGGTTCAGGATGGTGGGATCCGGTGTCTCGGCATCGAGGGCCGAGATGAGCAGGGTGAAGCCCTCATCAGCCAGCGCCTGGGCCTCCTGCTGATCCTCGTCGCTGGGCCCGGTCGAATCGCTCTCACAACCCGTACCGATCAGCAGGACCAGTACCGCGGCCGAAGTGAGTACCGCCCGGCCGATGGAGCGGAGTGTGTGCTTACGAGTTGATACCAGCATGGATTGTCATACCTCCTGGTACAGCGGGGACCGCCAAGGCCGGCCCGTATATACATACGGGGGCCCCTCGGTCGTGGGTTCTGGGCGGCTGGCGTCGTGCGTGGTGAGGGTGGCGATTCCCCATCGATCGGATGCTCCCGGGTCCCGCACGTGGACCTATCCATGTTACGTCCGGCCCTGACGGCGGTCAACCGGCGGCGCAGGCAGCGGCCTCCGGTCCTCTGATCACGCTTGCGGGGGCTCCTTGAGCTGCTGATAGCCCAGGCCCTGCTGCTGTTCCTCGTATCGGGCCAGCAGGAAGAGGATGTCGGAGAGCCGGTTCAACCAGGGGAGGAGGGTGACGTTCTCCCGGAGCGAGGGTTCGGCCTCGCCCAGTCCCACCACCACTCGTTCCAGCCGGCGGACGATGCTGCGAGCCAGGTCGAGCGCGGCACTGCCGGGGGAGGAACCCGGGACGACGAAGACCGGGGGCAGTTCCACGAGCGCTTCGAGTTCCTCCCCCAGTCCGTCCAGAGCGTCCAGATGCGAGGGTCCGAGCCGTTCGGGCAAGAGATCGAGCCGGGCCGGCGAGGTGGCCAACTCGGCCCCGACCAGGAAGAGGGTCTTCTGGAGGGTCAGCAGTTCGGCCGACACCCGCTGTTCCCGGGCCAGGGCCCGGGCCAGACCCAGGGCGGAGACCGCCTCGTCCAGGTCCCCGTAAGCAGCCGGCCGACGGTGGGACTTGGCCACCTTTTCCCCGGAGAAGAGGCGGGTCGCCCCATCATCACCGCTGCGCGTGCTGATGCTCATAGCGGATTCTCCTCCTGCCAGACTCGACCCTCCGGGCCGTGATCCGCCTTCCATACCGGCAGACGCTGTTTGAGGGTGTCGATGCACCAGCGGCAGGCGGTGAAGGCCTCCTCGCGGTGCGGGGCGGCAACAGCCACCACCACGCTGATCTCCCCAATCTCCAGCATACCGGTACGGTGGGCCAGCGCCACCCGGACCCGAGGCCAACGCATCACCGTCTCGGTCGCCAGAATGTCCAGTACCTCCGTGGCCATCTCATCATAGGCCTGGTAGAGAAGGCGCTCCACCGGGCGACCCTGGTGATGGTCCCGGACCTGTCCCGTCATGATCACCGTCGCCCCGCAGGTCGGATCGTCCACCCGGCGCCGCAGTTCGTCCACCTCGAGCGGCTGGTCGGTCAGGAACGTGTGGGGCCGTTCAGCCGGGGGCCGGGGATCCGGGGTCGTCATGTCAGCCTCCGCTCACCGGCGGCAGGAAGGCGACCTCGCTGAGCGGCGGGACCGGATCGGCAGGCGCAACGATCCGGCGGTCCACGGCGACCACCACCGAGCGCAGGGCCGAAGCCAGGTCGGGGTAGAGGAGACCGGCCTTGGCCAGCAGGTCGGCCGCGGTCGCGTCCCGGTCCAGGCTGACCCGGATGGTCTCGGCGCCGGCCAGTTCCCGGAGGGAGGCGAAGAGCCGGATCTCCAGTTCGGGCATTGTTCAACTCCCCACGTAGCGATCGTAAAGACCCCGGGCACGGGCCAGGTCCTCGGTGCGGCGGGGCACCACCGGGAGACAGAGTCCCTCGGTACCGATCACCCCACCGTAGATCCAGGGGACCTCGGCGAAGAGGGCCCAGTCGTTGATGAGGTAGCGGGTCTCGAAATTGTCGGTGGCATCGACCACCACATCGGCGCCGGCCAGCAGCCGTTCGATGTTGTCGGCGTCCAGGTCGGTGACGTGGGCGTTCAGGGCCAGTTCGGAGTCGATGTGGGCCAGACGTTCCCGGGCGGCCAGAGCCTTGGGCCGGCCCTCCTCAGGACGGTAGCGACACTATTCGCCTTCGTCGTCGGGGCGCGGTGATGTTTCGTCGCCCGCATCTCCTGAAAACCGCTGGGCGAAGAACGCCTCATCGGTTTCATAGAGTTCGACAGGTCGACGCCTTATCCCAACGCCGTGCTTGATGCAGAGTTCTAGAAAATGCTTTCCATCTATAAGAGTGATCGGGGCAGCCCCATCAAAGATTGCTCCCTCTTTTGCGCCCGCGGTGAATTTACCTAAGCTGATAATCGTTCCGCGAATTGCTTTATGATAGGGTAGCGCGCCGCGAAGAAGATCAACCGTCGTCCGGTCAATTGTGGCCTCGGTTCGCTTTGCCTGAACAACTTCGGTGATCTCTGTGATCCCTAAATGGATCCGCCCCACGACATCTACCCCCTTGTCGTTG